>NZ_JBJLSJ010000016.1:0-110905 GCF_050871975.1 Kineococcus rugosus
AAAAATTCACACGACCCCGGACGCTGCCGCGGCGGGCGGCGGGGCGCGCCGTGGGGCGCGCAGGCCCGCGGCCCCGGCCGGCCCCGCCCCCCCCCCCCCCCCCGTCGCCGAGCGGCCGACGACCTCGCCGACGGCCTCGATCTCGGCGCCCGCGCCCCGGCCGTCGCACTGCACGACGAGCACCGCCCCGCCCAGCGAGCGCAGCGAGGAGCCGCGGGCGGCGTCGATCGCCTCCAGCGTCACCGCGTCGACCAGTTCCAGCACCGACGGCTGCAGCCGCGCCGCGGTGATGGCCGAGGCGGCCGCGGCGGCGGTCACGACGTCGTCGAAGTGCGCCGCGAGGGTGGCGACCTCGGCCGGGCGCGGGCGCAGGCGCACGGTCGCGCCGACGACGACCGCGAGCGTCCCCTCGGACCCGACGACCAGGCCGGTCAGGTCGTACCCGGCGACCCCCTTGACGGTCTGGCGGCCGGTGCGGACGCGGCGGCCGTCGGCCAGCACCAGGTCCAGGCCCAGGACGGCCTCGCGCGTCACGCCGTACTTGGCGCAGCGCAGGCCACCGGCGTTCGTCGCGATGTTCCCGCCGATCGTGGAGATCGCCGCGCTGGCGGGGTCGGGGGCGTAGAACAGGCCGTGCTCGGCGGCGGCGGCGTCGAGGTCGGCGGTCAGGACGCCCGGTTCGACGACCGCGACCTGGTCGTCGGGCCGCAGCTGCAGGATGCGGTCCATCCCCGACAGGTCCAGGACGACCTCGCCGGCGTGGGCGCTGGCCCCGGCCGCGAGCCCGGTGCCGGCGCCGCGGGTGACGACGGGGGTGCGGTGCTCGCTGGCCCAGCGCAGGGTCCGCACGACGTCCTCGACGTCGCGGGCCCGCACGACGCCGTCGGGCGGGGTGGCGGGGACGTGCCCGGACCGGTCGGTCGCGACGGCCGCGCGGGAGGCGGAGTCGGTCAGCAGGCCGGTGAGCGGGTTCACGCGGCTCCCTCGGCGGCGGGTGCCGGTGGGGTGCAGTGCTCGACGACGGCGGCCAGCGGCAGGTCCAGGGCCTCGGCGAGGGCGACGACGGTGAAGAACGCCGGGGTGGGGACGCGGCCGGCCTCGATCTTGCGCAGCGTCTCGGCGGGCACGCCGGAGCGGGCGGAGACCTGGGGGACGGTGAGGTCGCCGCGGGCGGTGCGCAGCAGTTCGCCCAGGCGTCGCCCTCGGGCGCGGACCTCTTCGGGCAGCGGTGGCCGGACCATGACGTGATACTAATACCGGGACAACAATACCGGTATAGGTATACCGACTGGGAGGAGAGCACCGTGGTGGAACTCAAGACGCCCGGCGAGGTCGAGGCCATGCGCGCGGCCGGCCGCGTCGTCGCGCAGGCCCTGGCCGCCGTCCGCGCCCACGCCGCCCCCGGCGTCCGGCTCGACGAGCTCGACGCCGTCGCCCGCGAGGTGATCTTCGGCGCGGGCGCCACCTCGCCCTTCTTGAACTACCAGCCCCGCTTCGCCGACACCCCGTTCCCCGGCGTCATCTGCGCCTCCGTCAACGACGCCGTCCTGCACGGCATCCCCGGGCCCTACGCCCTGCGCGACGGCGACCTGCTCAGCGTCGACTGCGGCGCCGTCCTCGACGGCTGGGCCGGTGACTCCGCCACCACCTTCAGCGTCGGCACCCCCCGCCCCGGCGACCCCGAGTTCGTCGCCGCCACCAAGGAGGCGCTCGCGGCCGGGATCGCCGCCGCCGTGCCGGGGAACCGCGTCGGTGACGTCTCCGCCGCCATCGGCGCCGTCGGCCGGCGGCACGGGTGCGGGGTGAACACCGAGTTCGGCGGCCACGGCGTCGGCCGGACCATGCACGAGGACCCCTCGGTGCCCAACGACGGCCGCGCCGGGCGCGGGATGGTGCTCAAGCCCGGCCTCGTCATCGCGATCGAACCCTGGTTCACCGCCGGCGGGAACCCCGAGTACCGCACCGACGACGACGGCTGGACGATGCGCAGCGTCGACGGCAGCCAGGGCGCCCACGAGGAGCACACCGTCGCCGTCACCGCCGACGGGCCGGTGGTCCTCACCCTGCCCTGACGGTCAGCCGCGGCGGCCGGTCCGGGGTTCCTCGACGGCCTCCAGGGTGCGCCGCAGGGTGTCGCTGGCCGACCCGCCCAGCCGCTGCACCAGCGCCACGTACAGGCAGTCCAGCACCAGGGCCGTCCCGGCGCGGCTGGCCATCGCCCCCGCGCGGTAGGCGGTCTCGCGCCCGGTGGCGAGGAGGACGTGGTCGGCGCCGGAGGCCAGCGGGGAACCGGGCGAGCTCGTCACGGCCACGACCGCGGCCCCGCGGGCGCGGGCGCGCCGGGCCGCCGTGACGACGTCCGGGGTGGTCCCGGAGTGGCTGACCACGACGGCGGCGTCCCCGGCCCGCAGGGTCTCCGAGCTCACCAGGGCCGCGTGCCCCTCGGTGCGCAGCCGCGTCAGCACCCCGACCCGGACGGCCTTGTGGTCGAAGTCGGCGGCCAGCGACGCCGAGACGCCCAGGCCGTAGCAGTCGACGACGCGAGCGGCGCGCAGGTCGTCCGCCGCCGCGGCCAGGGCGGTCAGGTCCAGCGTCCGGGCGGTCGCGGTGACGGCCTCGCTCTCCAGGGCCGCCAGGGTCGTGACGACGTCGGCGAGGTCGGCGGGGTCCTCCAGGGACCCGGTGAGCAGCGCCGCCGGCTCGGGGACCGGCCCGGCGGCGGCCAGCGCGAGCCGCAGCTGCGGGTAGCCGGCGAAACCCAGCGAGCGGGCGGTGCGCACGACGGTCGCCTCGCTGGTGCCGGTGCGGGCGGCGAGGTCGGTGACGGTCAGCTGGGCGGCCGCGGCGGGGTCCTCCAGCAGGGCGGTCAGGACGCGGGCGCCCGAGGCCGTGGCCGCCGGGAGGGCGGCGAGCAGGTGCGCGCGCAGGGAGGCGGGGTCGGGGGTGGGCACGGGAGCTCCGTCCGGCGAAGGGTCTGGCGAGAACTTTCACGCGCCGCTACGGTCGTGTCAACTTCCTTCATCCCCGCACCGACGTCAGGAGCCCCCGTGAGCACCCCCCGAGGTCACCTCGTCCGTTCCGAGATCGCCGAGCAGCCCGCGGTCGCCGACCGCGTCCTCACCGCCGCCGGCGGCGAGGTCGCCCGCGTCGCCGCCCTGCTGCGCGAGGCCGCGCCCCGCACCGTGCTGCTGACCGCCCGCGGCACCAGCGACCACGCCGCCCTCTACGCCAAGTACCTGCTGGAGGTCGGCCTCGGACTGCCCTGCGGCCTGACCTCCACCTCCACCCTCACCGTCTACGGCGCCACCCCCGACCTGCGCGGCGTCCTGTGGATCAGCGTCAGCCAGTCCGGCGGGTCCCCCGACCTCGTCGAGTCCACCGCCGCCGCCCGCCGCGCCGGCGCGATCACCCTCGCCGTCACCAACAACCCGTCCTCCCCGCTGGCGCAGGCCGCCGAGCACCACCTCGACGTGCACGCCGGCCCCGAGCTCGCCGTCGCCGCCACCAAGAGCTACACCGCCCAGCTGCTCACCCTCTGGCTGCTCGTGACCACCTGGCGCGGCGGCGACCTCACCCCCGCGAAGGACGTCCCGCGGTTCCTCGACCAGGCCGTCCACGCCGACGACGTCCCCGACGTCGCCGCCCGCTACCGGTTCGTCGACCGCCTCGTCCTGACCGCCCGCGGCTACTCCTACCCCACCGCCCGCGAGGCGGCGCTCAAGCTCATGGAGACGTCCTACCTGTCGGCCCAGGCGTTCTCCGCCGCCGACCTCATGCACGGCCCCCTCGCCATGGTCGACGCCGACCGGCCCGTCATCGCCGTCGTCCCCGAGGGCAGGGGAGGGGAGGCCGTCGCCCCCGTCCTGGCCGCCCTGCACGAGCGCGGCGCCGACGTCTGCGCCGTCGCGCCCCCGGGCCTGGCCCCCGAGGCCACCGTCCGGCTTGCGCTGCCCCCGGGCATGCCGGAGGACCTCGCCCCCGTCGTGCAGATCGTCCCCCTGCAGCGGCTCGCGCTGGAGATGGCCGTCGCCCGCGGGCTGGACCCCGACGCCCCCCGCGGGCTGCGCAAGGTCACGGAGACCCGGTGAGCGTCCTGGCCCGCGGCACCGTCCGCACCGGCACCCGCGTCCTGACCGACGGCTGGGCGCTGCTGCGCGGGGCCGAGGTCGTGCAGGTCGGCACCGGCCCCGCCCCCGCCGCCGACGAGACCGTCACCGGCGCCCACGTCGTCCCCGGGTTCGTCGACGTCCACTGCCACGGCGGGGGCGGGGCGAGCTTCGGCGGGTCCGTCGAGGACGCCCTCACCGTCGCCCGCACCCACCGCGCGCACGGCACGACCACCCTCGTCGCCAGCCTCGTCACCCGGCCCCTCGACGAGCTCGCCGCGACCCTCGACGTCTACCGCGACCTCGTCACCGACGGCGTCCTGGCCGGCGTCCACCTCGAGGGCCCCTGGCTCAGCCCCGCCCACCACGGCGCCCACGACCCCGCCCTGCTGCGCGAGCCCGACCCCGCCGACCTCGACCGGCTGCTGGGCACCGGGCTGGTCCGCGTCGTCACCATCGCCCCCGAGCTGCCCGGCGGGCTCGCCGCCGTGCAGCGGATCGCCGGGGCCGGGGCGGTCGCCGCCGTCGGGCACACCGACGCCGACGCCGACCTCGCCGGCCGCGCCGTCGACGCCGGCGCCCGCGCGGCCACCCACCTGTTCAACGCCATGCCGCCCCTGCACCACCGCGCCCCCGGGCCCGTCGCGGCCCTGCTCGACGACGACCGCGTCACCGTCGAGCTCATCGCCGACGGCGTCCACCTGCACCCGCTCGTCGTGGCGCTCGCCGCCCGCCGGGCCGGCCGGGGCCGCGTCGCGCTCGTCACCGACGCGATGGCCGCCACCGGTGCGGACGACGGCCGCTACCGGCTCGGCGGCCTCGACGTCGACGTCGAGGACGGGGTGGCGCGGCTGACCGGGTCGTCGACGATCGCCGGCAGCACCCTCACGCAGGACCAGGCCCTGCGGGTCGCCGTGGGGGCCGGTGTCGACCTCGACGACGCGCTCGCGGCGCTCACCGCGGCACCCGCGCGGCTGCTCGGCCGCGCCGACGTCGGGCACCTCGAACCGGGTGCCCGCGGCGGGGCGGTCGTCCTCGCCGACGACCTGACCGTGCGCCGCGTCCTGGCCTGAACGAGCGCGGGGCCCGGACCCCGTGGGTCCGGACCCCGCTGGTCCCTCAGAGCCCGCCGATGGGCGGCTCGCCCGTCTCCGGCACGAGGATCGGCGTGTCCGCGTCGAGGGTCTCGCCGCGGAAGAACGCCGTCAGCCGCGTCGCGCACAGCAGCATCAGCGGGACGCCCAGCACGAGCATGCCGACGCCGATGACGAACACCCCGCCGAGCGGGCCGAACGTGGTGAACCCGTACTCGGGGTCGAGCATGTCGACGCTGCTCTGGACGAACGCCCACAGCATCCCGAGGCCGCCGAGGGCGGGCAGCAGGCCGCGCAGCAGGAAGTCGCGGGCCGAGCGGGTCAGCGTGCGGCGGAAGTACCAGATGCACGAGAACGCGGTGATGCCGTAGTAGAACGCCACGGCCAGGCCGAGGGAGGCGATCGAGTCCTGCAGCGCGTTCTGGCTCACCAGGCTGAGGACGACGTAGAACCCCACCGCGGCGGCGCCCATCACGACCGTCCCGAAGGACGGTGTCTTGAACCGGGGGTGGACCTTCGCGAACCGCTGCGGCAGCGCGCCGTAGACCGCCATCGACAGGGTCCCGCGGGCCGTGGGCAGGATCGTGGTCTGGGTGGAGGACGCGGCGGAGATCGCGACGGTCACCAGCAGCAGGCCGGACAGGACCGCACCGCCGACCGGCTCGCCCAGCGTGGACAGGACGTCGTCGGCGTTGTCGGGGTTGTTCAGCCCGATGCCCGTCGTCCCGAAACCGGCGTAGGCCTGCACGGCGACGGCGACGAGGACGTACGTCACGACGAGGATCACGGTGGCCAGCAGCGCGGCGCGCCCGGGGGTCCGGTCGGCGTCCTTCGTCTCCTCGGTGACGGCCAGGCACGCGTCCCAGCCCCAGTAGATGAAGATGCACAGGATGACGGCCTCGGCCATCGCCGAACCGCTCACCCCGGCCGGGGAGAACCACTCCCACGACGGCCGCACGGCCTGGTCGCCGGCGCCGCCGGTGTAGACGAGGTAGAGGGCGCCCACGGAGATGACCCCGAGGACGACGAACTGCACGATGATCAGGACGTTCTGCAGCCGCTCGGAGATGATGATCCCGCGGTAGCTGACCCAGGTCATGCCGACGATGAACACGAGCCCGAGGGCCGTGCGCAGCAGCAGGTCCTCGGCCGCGCCGTCGAGGCCGAGGAAGCGCAGGGTGTAGACCGCGGAGATCTCCGCGACGTTGGCGAGCACGATGATGGCCGAGACGGCCACGCCCCAGCCGCCCATCCAGCCGACCCACGGGCCGAACGCCTTGGTGCCCCAGGTGAACGTCGTGCCGCAGTCGGGGGCGGCGCGGTTGAGCTCCCGGTAGGCGATCGCGACGAGGAGCATGGGGACGAACGCGACGAGGAACATCGCCGGGGCCTTGTCGTGCACCGCCAGCACGACGTACCCGAGGGTCGCGGCGAGGCTGTAGACGGGGGCGGTGGCGCCCAGGCCGATCACGGTGTTGCCCCACAGGCCCAGGGCGCCGTTCTCGAGGCCCTTGCCGGTGGCCGGGGCGGGGGTCATGTCGGGAGGGTGGTCGGTACGTGCCATCGGATCTCCTGCGTGTCAGGGCGGTTCAGAACCGGAGGACACTACCAGCGGACGATGTGGAATCATGGAATCCGTCGTCGGATGCCCCGTTGGCGACGGAAACCGAAGACCGGCCTTGCTGATCGCCGCGCTTGCCGTCAGACTGGCCGCTCACGCCACCGTCGACGGAAGAGGTCCCCGTGCCCGCGCACCCCCTGGCCCCGCTGGTCGCGCAGGAGTTCCGCCGCAACCTCGAGGTCCTGCGGGCCGACGGGCGGCTGACGCCCACGACGCGCTTCGCCGGGGTGGCCCTCGACGAGCCCCCCAAGGCGCGGGTGCGGGCGTGGCGGCCGGGGGACCCGGTGCCCCGGCGGGCGCGCTCGATCCTGTGGGACCGGGCCGACGGCCGGACCTCCGAGAGCGTCGTCGACCTCGTCGCCGGGACGGTCGAGCGGTTCGACCACCTGCCCGGGGTCACCCCGAACTTCACCCTCGACGAGTTCCACGAGGCCGAGCGGGCCCTGAAGGCCGAGCCGCGGGTCGTCGCCGCGCTGGCCGCGCGCGGCATCACCGACCTCGACCTCGTCCTGCTCGACACCTGGACCTACGGCGCCGCCGTCATGCCGCAGCGGTGGCGGGACCGCCGGATCGGCTGGGTCGACGTCTGGCGGCGCGGCACCCCCGACGGCAACCCCTACGCCCACCCGGTGAGCGGGCTGAAGTTCGTCGTCGACATGGCGACCTACGAGCTCCTCGACGTCGAGGACGGGCCCGTCGTCCCCGACGCCGCCACGCAGGGGGAGTACCTGCCGTCGCTGCTGGACCTCGAACCCCGCGACCACCTGCGGCCGCTGGAGATCACCCAGCCCGACGGCCCGTCCTTCACGGTCACCGACGACGGCGAGCTGCGCTGGGCGAACTGGTCGGTGCGGCTCGGGTTCACCCACCGCGAGGGCCTGGTCCTGCACCAGCTCGCCTGGGTGCAGGAGACGGACGGGGGCACCGAGCGCCGCGAGATCGGCTACCGGCTCTCGTTCGCCGAGATGGTCGTGCCCTACCGCGACCCGTCCTTCGAGCACCGCCGCCGCACCGCCTACGACATCGGCGAGTGGGGGCTGGGCTACATGACCACCTCCCTGGAACTGGGCTGCGACTGCCTCGGCGAGATCCGCTACCTCGACGCCGTGCTCACCGACTCCCGCGGGGAGCCGTACGTCGTCCCGCAGGCGGTCTGCCTGCACGAGGAGGACGACGCGGTGCTGTGGAAGCACGTCGACGAGCGGTCCGGGGCGCAGGTCCGCCGGTCCCGCCGGATGGTGGTCTCCTTCCACGCCACCGTCGCGAACTACGAGTACCTCGTGTACTGGCGGCTGTACCTCGACGGCTCGATCGAGTGCGAGGTCCGCGCCACCGGGATCATGGTGACGACGCCGATCGCGCCGGGGGAACCGGCCCCGGCCACCGGGACCCTCGTCGACGAGCGCACCTACGCCCCGATCCACCAGCACTTCCTGGTGGCCCGGCTCGACCTCGACGTCGACGGCCCGCACGGCACCGTCCACGAGGTCGACAGCCACGTCGTGCCCACCGGCCCCGACAACCCGCACGGGCTCGCGGTGACGACGACGTCGACGCCGATCCGCTCCGAGCGGGAGGCCGGCCGCGACGTCGACCAGCAGCGGCAGCGCGTCTGGAAGGTCACCAGCACGCGCCGCACGAACGCGTGGGGGAACCCGACGGCGTACAAGCTCCTGACGCCCGACGCGATCCCGCACCTGTTCGCCCCCGACGCCCCGCAGTTCCTGCGGGCCCCCGTCATCGGGCACGACGTGTGGGTGACGCGCCACCACGACGACGAGCTGTGGCCCGCCGGGGACCACCCCACGCAGAGCGAGCAGGACCTCGGCATGACCCGGTGGATCGCCGACGACGAACCCCTGGAGGACACCGACGTCGTGCTGTGGCACGTGTTCGGGATCCACCACGTGCCCCGGCCGGAGGACTGGCCCGTCATGCCGTCCGACGCCGTCCGGTTCCGCCTCGCCCCCGCGGGGTTCTTCGACCGGAACCCCGCCCTGGACCTGCCGGAACCACCGCCGGCGCACTGCCACCGACCACCCACCGGAGGGAAGAAGAACTGATGGAGACGCTCCTCAACGTCGTGGACGGCGAGTCCGTCCCGGCCTCCGACGGCCGCACCAGCGACGTCGTCGACCCCTCGACCGGGACCGTGTACGCCACGGCCCCGCTGTCGTCCCCCGAGGACGTCCAGTCCGCCTACGCCGCCGCGTCGTCGGCGTTCACGTCGTGGGGGCGCACCACCCCCGCCGAGCGGCAGAAGTTCCTGCTGGACCTCGCCGACGCGATCGAGGACCGCGCCGAGGAGTTCATCGCGGCGGAGGTGAAGAACACCGGCAAGCCCGTCGCGCTGACCCGCAGCGAGGAGATCCCGCCCGCGGTGGACCAGCTGCGGTTCTTCGCCGGCGCCGCCCGCGTCCTGGAGGGCCGCTCGGCCGGGGAGTACCTGGCCGGTCACACCTCCTGGGTGCGGCGCGAGCCCATCGGCGTCGTCGGCCAGGTCACGCCGTGGAACTACCCGTTCATGATGGCGATCTGGAAGATCGGCCCGGCGCTGGCGGCGGGGAACACGGTGGTGCTCAAGCCGTCGGACACCACGCCGGCCTCCACGGTGCTGCTGGGCAGGATCGCGAACGAGATCCTGCCCCCGGGGGTCCTGAACGTCGTGTGCGGTGACCGGGACACCGGCCGGGCGCTGGTGGAGCACCCGACGCCCGGGCTCGTCGCGATCACCGGGTCGATCCGGGCCGGGATGCAGGTCGCGGAGTCGGCCTCCAAGGACGTCAAGCGGGTCCACCTCGAACTCGGCGGCAAGGCGCCGGTCGTGGTGTTCGACGACGCCGACGTCGCCGCGGCCGCCGAGGCCATCGCCGGGGCGGGGTACTTCAACGCGGGGCAGGACTGCACGGCCGCGACCCGGGTCCTGGCCGCGCCGCGGGTGCACGACGACTTCGTCGCGGCGCTGGCCGAGCAGGCCCGGAACACCAGGATCGGCCTGCCCGACGACGCCGACGCCGCGCTGGGCCCGGTGAACAACGCCAACCAGCTCGCCCACGTCTCCGGTTTCGTCGACCGGCTGCCCGACCACGCGGTGCTGGGTGCCGGCGGCTCGCGCGGCACCGGGGAACTGGCGGACGGCTTCTACTACCAGCCCACCGTGGTCTCGGGGCTGAAGCAGGACGACGAGGCCGTGCAGAACGAGATCTTCGGGCCGGTCATCACGGTGCAGCGTTTCACCGACGAGGACGAGGCGCTGCGCTGGGCGAACGGCACGAGGTACGGCCTGGCCTCCAGCGTGTGGACGAAGGACTTCGGCCGGGCGATGCGGATGTCGGCGGCGCTGGACTTCGGGTGCGTGTGGATCAACACCCACATCCCGCTGGTGGCCGAGATGCCGCACGGGGGTTTCAAGCAGTCGGGGTACGGCAAGGACCTGTCGATGTACGGGTTCGAGGACTACACCCGGGTCAAGCACGTCATGGCCAACCTCGACTCCTGAGACCGGCGATCGGGGGCGGGGTGCGGACTAGGATCCTGCGGGTGCCGAACCGTCACCCCGCTCCCGCCCTCGACGACGTCTCCAAGCGGATCATCGAGGTGCTGCAGGAGGACGGGCGGATGTCGTACGCCGCCATCGGCAAGGCCGTCGGGTTGTCCGAGGCCGCCGTCCGCCAGCGCGTCCAGCGGCTGCTGGACGGCGGCGTCATGCAGATCGTCGCGGTGACCGACCCGTTGCAGGTGGGTTTCTCCCGGCAGGCCATGGTCGGCATCCGGGCCGAGGGGGACACCCGCGTCGTGGCCGACCGGCTGGTCGAACTGCCCGAGATCGACTACGTCGTCGTGACCGCCGGTTCCTTCGACGTCCTCGTGGAGGTCGTCTGCGAGGACGACGACGGCCTGCTGGAGCTCATCAACGACAAGATCCGCTCCATCCCCGGCGTCGTCGCCACCGAGACGTTCGTCTACCTGAAGCTGCGCAAGCAGCTCTACAACTGGGGGACGCGCTGACGTCGCCGGGGCCGGGGGCTGGGCCGAACGGGTGAGCGGCCGGCGGTGAGCCCGTCGTCACGCGTTGTGCCGGGAGCGTGGTGGGGGGAGGATCGGGGTGCGCCGGAGCTGAGCACCCCGGCCCCGGACCCGCGAGGAGGCGGCGTGCACGCGACGACGGTGGGATTCTCCGGTTCGGGTGCCTCGCGGCGGGCGCTGCGGTGGGCCGTCCAGGACTGCGCCGCGGCGGACCGCCCGCTGCACGTGCTGCTCGGCCCGGGAGCCGGGCACACCGACCTCGACGCCGTGCTCGCCGAGGAGCTGCTGCGCGTCCCCGGCCGCGAACCCCGGGTCGACGTGACCCTCACCACCGACGACGTCGCCCACGCCCTGCTGGCGGCCTCCGCGCGCAGCGACCTCCTCGTGCTCGGCTGCGGCCGCGGGCTCACGCCCGTCGGGCCGGGGACCGGGGAGGTCCTCGGTGCCGTGCTGCCGCGCTGCCCCGTGCCGGTCGTCCTCGTGGGCCCGCGAGCCGTGCTCACCGCCACCCGACGGGTGCTGGTGGTGTCCTCCGAGGAGCGGGCCGTGGCCGACTGGGCCGTCGACCACGGCCGGGACCTGCCGCTGCGGCTGCTGACGACGTGGCAGGCCGCCGGCCCGGGGGAGGCGGAGCGCCGCCACGCGCACCTCGAGGCCGCCGGCCACCACCACGTCGCCCGGGCCCGCCTGTCGTCGGCCGGGCACCGCCCCGTCCACGCCGACGTGGTGGAGGGCGCCGCGGCCGACGTCGTGCCGCAGCGGCTGGTCGTCGGCGACCTCGTCGTGGTGGCCGGTGGGGCCGAGGCCGCCCTGCCCGTGCGGGCCCTGCGCGCGCCCCTCGTGGTCGTCCCGCCCGGCGGGCGGAGCGGCCGGGACGAGCGGGACGAGGTCGTCGACCTGCGCGACCGGGTCGCCGTCGGGTCCGCGCGGTGACCGCCGGCCGGTCCCGGTTCAGTCGGTGGCGGTGCTCACCGGGGCGTTGAACTGCAGGTCGGCGTAGTCCGGGTGGCGCTGGATCCACCCCTTGATGAAGGGGCACAGCGGCATGACCGTCAGGCCGCGGGCCCGGGCGTCGTCGAGGGCGAACCGCGCCAGCGCGCCGCCCACCCCGCGCCCCTCGTGGGCGGGGTCGACCTCGGTGTGCGTGAAGACGATCATCCGGTCCGCGAGCACGTAGGCCGCGAGACCGATCCGCGAGCCCCCTGCGTGGGCTTCGTACCGCTTCTCGGCGGCGTGGTGCGTGACGGTGATCTCCATGTCGTCCTTCGTCCGTCCTCTCCGGGCGGGTGGTGGCGGTCAGCGGAGGTGGTCCCAGCGGGCCGGGTCGTCCTCGAGGGCCGCGCGGTCCCACCGCCCGTGGTCGGCGGCGGCCGCGTAGGTGCTCTGGAGGAAGTCCATCAGCGTGCGGTCGGGGTCGGCGGAGCGGCGCACGACCTCGTAGGGCAGCAGGTACTGCCGGTTCGCGGTGCTGTAGCGGGCGCCCTCCGGCTGCACGGGGTGGGTGGCGAACCCGTCGGGCTCGGGGTAGGCGTAGGCGTAGAAGGCGCCTTCCTCACCCCCACCGGGCCAGAAGCCGCAACTGCTGAGTTCGCGGGAGTAGCCCTCCGCCATGACCCAGTCGCCGCAGTTCGGCGCCCCGCCGGGGTGGGTCGGGGCCCCGCGGCCGGAGAAGCGGGTGCAGGCCAGGTCCATGGCTCCCCAGAAGAAGTGGACGGGGCTGACCTTGCCGACGAAGTGGGAGCGGAACCTCCCCATCACGCGGTCGGCCTGCAGCAGTTGCCGCCAGAACGCGTTCACCGCCCGCGGGTCGTAGGTGGCGTGCTCGTGGTCCTCGGCGAAGGGGATGGCGGGGTCCACCTCGTTCGGGGTGGCCCGGATGCCGGTGTGGACGCCGAGGTCGCCCAGGGCGGCCGCGACCTCCTCGTAGAACTGCGCGGTGGGTTTCGACTCCAGCGCCACGGTCCGCGAACGGCCGCTGCTGGACCGGGCGGTCAGGTGGTGGTCGATGAAGTCGAACTCGAGGTCGAAGACCCCGTTCCCGTGCGGCACGGCGGAGGTGGTCAGGCCCCGGGGGCTGACGTAGAGGGTGGCCTGCCACCAGTGGTTGACCAGCGGGGCGTGGGCCAGCCGCACCTTGCCGACGATCTGGGTCCACATGTGCAGGGTGTCGCGGGTGGGGGTCCAGTCGTCCACCCGCAGGGCGGGCCACGCCGTCTCGGCCACCGGTCGGACCACTGGGTCGCCGGACGCGGTCATCTGATCTCCCGGGAGGATCACGTCGGTGGTCGGGGTCCGGTCGATCCTAGACCCGCGGTGATCGAGGCGACACGTGTCTGTCAATCCCCTCAAGACCGGGGCGGCGGGGCCGATGTCTAGAAGGTGCTCACCCACCTGCGGAACCTGAACGTCGCGTCCAAGCTCTTCGCCGGCTTCGGCGTCGTCTGCCTGCTCCTGGCCGTCGTCGTCGGCCTGGGGATCAACCGGCTGGGGTCGGCCCAGGCCAACCTGGACCGCATGTCGACCGCCGGGGTGGGGTCGGCCCAGCACCTCAGCGACGTCCGCGCCGCGTACCTGCAGGTGCGCATGGACATCACCAACGCCGCGCTGGCCATGACGCCCGCCGACATCGAGGCCAACGTCCAGGCGATGGAGGCCACCGACGGCGTCCTCGACGAGGCGTGGGAGGCCTACCGGGCGGGCGACCCGGGCGCGGACGCGGCGGACCAGAAGACGTTCCAGGACCTCCTGGCCCAGTACCGCGGCGAGCGCGAGGAACTCGTCACCCTGGCCCGGGCCCAGGACATCGACGGCTACATCGCGCACCGCCAGACCACCGTCGCCCCGACCGCGAAGCAGATCACCGAGACCCTCGACGCCCTGGACGCGGGTGAGGCCGCGGCCGCGGAGGACCTGGTCGCCGACGGTGCGGCCGACTACGAGTCCGCGGTGACGCTGCTGCTGGTCATCGGCGCCCTGGCCCTGGTCGTGGCCGTCGTGGTCGCCACCGTCGTGGCCCGCTCGGTCGCCGGTCCGCTGGCCAAGGTGCTGACCGTGGTGCGCGGGCTGGCCGAGGGCCGCCTGGACCACCGCGTCGGCATCCAGACCAAGGACGAGGTCGGCCAGCTGGCCGCGGCCGTGGACACCACCATGGACCGCCTGACCGACACGGTGCGCCGCATCGCCGGCAACGCCACCACCCTGGCCGCCTCCAGCGAGGAACTGACCACCGTCGCCACCCAGCTGTCCTCCGGCGCCGAGGAAGCCTCCACCCAGGCCCAGGTCGTCTCCGCCGCCACCGAGGAGATCAGCGCCAACATCGGCACCGTCGCCGCGGCCGGGGACCAGATGAGCTCGGCGATCCGCGAGATCGCCACCTCCACCGCCGAAGCCTCCTCCACCGCCGCCTCGGCGGTCTCGGCGGCCGGGGCGGCCGGGGACACCCTGGAACGGCTGTCGGCCTCCTCCCGCGAGATCGGTGAGGTCGTCAAGCTGATCACCTCCATCGCCGAGCAGACCAACCTGCTGGCGCTGAACGCGACCATCGAGGCCGCCCGGGCCGGGGAGATGGGCAAGGGCTTCGCGGTGGTGGCCGGTGAGGTGAAGGAACTGGCCCAGCAGACCGCGCGGGCGACCGAGGAGATCATCTCCAAGGTCGACGCCACCCAGGCCGACGCCACCGCCGCCGCCGGTGCGCTGACCGAGATCACCGAGGTCATCGCCCGCATCGACGGGCTGCAGGCCACCATCGCCGCGGCGGTGGAGGAGCAGTCGGCGACCACGTCGGAGATGGTCCGCAACGTCACCGAGGTCTCCACCGGCTCCCAGGAGATCGCGAGCAACATCTCCGGCATCGCGGCCGCCTCGGACCAGACCACCGCCGGGGCCACCCACACCGCGACCACCGCCGCCGACGTCTCCCGCTCGGCGGCGGAGCTGAACGAACTGGTCGCCACCTTCACCCTGCCCCGCGCCTGAGGACCCCGTCGGCGGGGCCGGGTGAGGGAACCCCGGCCCCGCCGACGGCGCACCGCTGACCCGTTCGGCATGATCGTCGGGTGCCTCGCCACCCACCCGCGCCGCGGACCGCCGGCCACCGCTCCGGCGCCCCCGCGGCCGGGAGGGGCCGGCGGTGCTGAGCACCTTCCTCGTCGGGCACCCGTGGATCACCCCGGCGCTGCTGGCGCTGGGCGTCGTCGCCGCTCTCGCGCTCGGCCCGCGACTGGCCCGGCGGCCCCGGCTCACCGGGGTCCTGGCCGGTCTGTCCCTGCTGCCGCTGGCCGCCCTGACGCTGGTACCCGTCGACCGCGACCTGGTGGTCGGCTGCGCGGTGGAGTGGTCCTGGCCCACGCCGGCCCGCGTCGAGTCGTTCGCCAACCTGGTGCTCCTCGTCGCGCCGGTGTTCCTGGCCGGGGTCGCGACGCGTCGCCCGGTGCCGGCCGCCGTCGCCGGCAGCGCGCTGTCCGCGGGGATCGAGGCGTTCCAGGCGCTCGTCCCCGCGCTGGGCCGCTCGTGCGACACCGGTGACTGGACGGCGAACTCCCTGGGATCCGTCGTCGGCGGTCTGCTGGCGTGGGTGGTCCTCAAGCTGGTGCGGCGGAACGGGGCGGAGGCTCCCGCCGGTCCCCGGCGCGGCTGAGGCGAGGGTTCCGACGTTCCCCGGACCTGCTGCCGATCCCCGGCACGTCGTCGGTGGCGCACCTGCGCGAGAACACCACCGTCGCGGGGGGAGCGGTGGAGAACAGGTGGAGGCGGCGCCGCGGTCCGGCCCGTGGCGGTACACAGGGACGGTGGGAACTCCTCGCGCCGCGCTGGTCGCCACCGCCGCCCTGACCGTCGCGGCGCTGGGGGCGTGCGGTTCGCCCCCGACGACCCCCGACCCCGAGGTGGTCGGGCGCCACGTCGCCTCGCAACCGGCCGGTGAGGT
Source organism: Kineococcus rugosus (assembly GCF_050871975.1). Classification (NCBI taxonomy): domain Bacteria; kingdom Bacillati; phylum Actinomycetota; class Actinomycetes; order Kineosporiales; family Kineosporiaceae; genus Kineococcus; species Kineococcus rugosus. Next base: position 15,772 of record NZ_JBJLSJ010000016.1, read on the forward strand.
CGTGCGCGACTACCTGGACGCGGTGCAGGACGACGACGCCGCCACCGCTGCGGCCCTGTCCACCTCGGGTTTCGCCGCGCATGACGTCTGGCAGGACGGCGGGTCGCCGGACCTGGACGACGTGGAGGTCTCCGGCACCGCCACGCCCTACGACACCACCTGGAGCCCGGACGACCTCAAGGCCTACGCGCAGGCGGTCGACGTGCAGGTCACCTACACCGCCGACGACGGCGGCGCGGGGACCTCGGGTGGGGAACCGGGGTGGGGGTACGTGCTGGTGCGCCAGTCCGACGCCGACCCGTGGCTCATCGCGGCGGCGGGTCGGGGCTGACGCTGGGCCCGGCCGGTCGCGGGACGGGAAGGCGTTCGCCGTCTCGCTGCTGCCGGCGGGGCGGCGTTGTGAGGTGGTGTCGGCGCGTCGCACGACGGTCCGGTGCGACGGCACGACACCGGCACGAGTGGACGTCTGCTCCCCGCCGACGACCTCGGCCGGCCGCTAGCGCAGTTCCTGTCCCGCCGCCCAGCCCGGAGCGTCGAGGTCGATGGGGGAGTCGCCGACGAACTGGGCGAGCTGCTCCTCCAGCTCGGCGAGTTCGGCGGCGCCCAGACGCGCTTCCCAGCGGGCCCGCACCTCGTCGAAGATCGCCGTGCCCTCGGTGATCAGCCCCATCCCGCGATCGGTGATCCGGATGGTCTTGCGGCGGACGTCGGCGGGGTCGGTCTCGGTGGTGACGTACCCGCGTTCGACGAGCGCGGCGATCGTCTTCGCCGCGGCCTGCTTGGTGACGGCGAGTCGGCGGGCCAGGTCCGAGGCGCTGTCGGCGCCGGCCCGGATGGCCCGGATCGCGTACTCGTGCGACGGCCGGGCGTCGGGGTACCCCCGGTTCGCCAGTTCCCGGACCACCTCGTCCACCAGGTTGCGGTAGCTGCCCAGGAGCAGCAGGGCGAGATCGGCGCCGGATCGCGAGGACACGACCGCAGTCTAGATCTGCTCTTGACATGGACAACCGAGTTGACCAACACTGGAGTCAACCTGGTTGTCCATCTTGGGGGTCACCGCATGACCAGTTCTCCCGCCACCACCTCGCCCGCCGTGGCAGGCGTCACGCACCACACCGCCGAGGTCGGCGGCACCACGTTGCACTACGTCTCGGCGGGCGGCACCGGGTCCCCGGTCCTGCTGGTGCACGGGTGGCCGGAGTCCTGGTGGGCCTTCCGCGACGTCATCCCGCTGCTCGCCGCCACCCACCGGGTGTTCGCCGTCGACCTGCGCGGCTTCGGCGACTCCGCCGTCGCCGACGGCGACCACGACCTGGCCACCGCGGCGGAGGACCTGCACCGGTTGGTCGCCCACCTCGGCGTCGGCCCCGTGCACGTGACCGGCCAGGACATCAGCGGCGGGCCGGTCGTCGCGTTCGCCGCCACCCACCCCGACGACGTCCTCAGCGTCACCTGCGTCGAGACCGCCCTCCCGGGGTACGGCTGGGAGGCGCTGGCCGACGTGGGGAACGGCGGCTCCTGGCACGTGGGGCTCCTGGCCGCCCCGGGGATCCCGGAACTGCTCCTGGCCGGCCGCGAGCGGGTGGTGCTCGAGTGGGCCGTCTCCGCCATGACGGTGGTCGCGGGCGCCATCACCGAGGCCGACCTGGATGAGTTCGCCCGCACCTACGCGCGGCCGGGCGGCTGGAGCGGCACCGGCGGGCTCTACCGCTCCTCCCTCACCGGCGGTGACCGGGTGCGGGCACTGGCCGGGTCGCAGCCGCTGACCGTTCCCGTGCTCGCCGTCGACGGCGTCAACGCGCCCTTCACCGAGCGGACGATGCGCCAGGTCGCCGGCGACGTCACCGCGGTCACCGTCCCGGACGTCGGGCACTTCGTCGCGCAGGAGGCGCCCGCCGCCTTCGCCGCCGCCGTCGGCGACTTCGTCGACCGCGTCGACCGGAACCGCTGAACGGTCGCGCCCCCGTCCCCGCGGGCCGGCGTCGTGCCGTCCGCGCGGTCGGCGGTGCGCCCGGAGTTCGCCGACGGTCGAGCGGCGGGGGAGGATGTCGAGCCCTGGACCACCCACCGCACCGGGAGACGACGTGGCAGAACCCCTCGGCACCGCCGCACCGGGACGACGCCTGCACACGACGCTCGGCCCCCTCGGCGCCGGGGACGTGGGCCTGGTCCTGCCGCACGAGCACCTCCTCGTCGACTTCCGCCCCGCCGGTTCCCCCGGTTTCGCCCAGGCCGACCCGGCCGAGTTCGCCTCGGTCGTCGAACCGCTGCTGGCCGGGGCGTCCGCGGCCGGGGTCACCGCGCTCGTGGAGTGCACGCCTCCCGGCCTGGGCCGGCGCGTCGACCTCGTCCTGGACGTGAGCCGTCGCACGGGCGTGCCCGTCGTGGTCGCGACCGGGGTCTACCGGGAACCGTGGGTGCCGGACTGGGTGTACGGCGCGAGCGACGAGGAACTCGAGGGGTGGATGCACCGCGAGCTGACCGAGGGCGTCGAGGACTCCGGCGTCCTGGCCGGTTTCCTCAAGATCTCGGCGGCCGAGGACGGCATCCGGCCGGTCGAGGAGCGGGTGGTGGGGGGGGGGGGGGGGGGGGGGGGGGGGGGGGGGGGGGGGGGGGGGGGGGGCTCCCCCGGCCGGCACCGGCGTGGGCGGCCGGATGGCCGCGGACGTGGCGCGGCGGCCCGGGCCGCGGCGCGCACCGGGGCGCTCGTCGGCTCGCACACCACGGACGGGAACGTCGTGCTGCGGCAGATCGACCTCGCCGTGGCCGAGGGGCTGGCGCCGGAGCGCTTCCTGTCGATCCACACCCAGACCATCACCGACCCCGCTCTGCGGCAGGCGATCGTCGACCGCGGCGCGTGGATCGAGTTCGACGACGTCGGGCAGGGCGATGACGCGCGGACGCTGGGGCTCGTGCTCGACAGCCTCGAGGCGGGGCAGGCCGGCCGGGTCCTGCTGTCCCACGACGCGGGGTGGTTCGACCCGGCCCTGCCCGGCGGTGGGAACCCCCGGCCCTTCACGGACCTGACCGGCTCGTTCCTGCCCGCGCTGCGGGCGGCGGGTGTCGACGAGGACGTCGTCGACGACCTGTGCGTCCGCAACCCGTTCCGCGCCTTCGCGCGGTAGTCACCGCCGCCCGTCGGCAGCGTCGGCGACCTCACGGCCACCGGTGGCTCCGGACGGTCGGAGACGCCCCGGCTCGCGCCGTGAACGGACCACGCGCAACGCGCCCCGACCGGAACGTCGTGCCCAGCGGGCCGCGAGCGGGCGTCAGTCCATCGACGCGGTCCCCTCCCGGCGGCCACGGACCCACCAGGCGAGCAGGTAGTAGCCGGCCATGACGATCAGCAGGGTCGTCAAGGCCCACCGCCACCAGCCGCCGCGCTCATCGGCGACGAGGCTGGTCAGCTGCAGGACTCCGACGATCACCCACAGGAGACCGAGGAGCAGGGACTGCCCGCGGGTGCGGGTGACGCTCCACCACGGTTTCCTCGGCTGACCCACCTCCCCAGTCCTACCAGTCCCGACGCGACGCACCCGGCCGTCGAGAGCACCTGCGTGGCGCGTCCCGGTCGTACGCCGAGGTCCCCACGACCGTGACGTCGCCCGGAGGGCGCCCTGACCGCGACGTCGCCCGCGGGGCGGGACGACCGTGCGCCTGGCGGGCTGCGCGGGGACACGGTGACACGGTGACACCGGGAATGCAGCTGCCCGACGCCTGCTTGTACAAGGTGGCCGTTCCGCTGCACGTCCCCGGGCCTCACCTCCAGCCGCTTCGAGCGGCCTCTCGCCGAGAGGCGACTGCCGGATCGGCCACCACACGGCCGCCGGGCCGAAGAGCCCGGCGGCCGTGCTGCGTCTCGGGTCAGGTCACCGCCGCGCCGAGTGCGGGATGACCGGACGTCTCGCATCAGCTGCCGTCTCAGCGGCGGGGGCCTGCCACCGCGGCATCGAGGGAACGCGAGGGCGGCTGCTAGGACTCCTCGTTGGCGGCTCCCTCGATCCAGTCGACGGCTGCGTCGGACAGCTGCAAGCCGTCGGGCCCGGCCTCGCCCACCCACCACGCCTGCGCAGGCACGGGACCGTTCACCCGCTCGATGTTCTGCACGACGGACGGGGTGAGCGCCTCCCCGTTGTGGGCGATCAGCCAGTCGCGCGAGTCCTGCTGCAGCTGGGGCCACCACGTTTCCAGGCTCATGGCGTTGATGCTCCTCGTCGGGCAGCGTGACGGCAACGGCCCGGTGCGGCGCTCATCGCGCGGACGCGACAGCTCGGTCATCGGCAGAAGCGTGAAGTCGCAGCCCTGCCGTGCCTGCGCCATCCGCGGCTCCGCCCGCCCCGATAGGCGGCCGTCGCGTCGAACCTCGATGCGACGCTGGTGTCCGAGGTGCCGGCCAGACTGTCCGACATGATCTTCGAAGTGCTCACAGAGGGTGCTCGCTGGTGAATGACCTGCGTCAGGTCGCCGTGCCGCTGTGGGAGGAAGACCTGCTGGTCACGGCCGAGTTCGAGCGGGTCGTGCACGTGTGGTCGCGGGAGCGTGCTGCGCGCTGCGCCACGTTCGAGACGGTCTACGACTTCGGCGGTCGTCGGGTGGCGCTGGTCCCTGGGGAGCGGCCGGTGGTGGTCGCCGGGGCGTACACCCGCCACGGGGTGTGCGGCTATGACCTGAGCGGTGAGCGGTTGTGGCAGGACCGCAGCCGCAGCAACGTGCAGGTCCTGACCGCGCTGGCAGGGGGTCGTGTCGCCGTCAGCTGCGACCGTGGCCCCACTCGGGTCCTGGACGCGGCCACCGGCAAGGAGGTGCGTTCCCTGCGGGGCGTGCTGCAGGTGATGGCGCTGAGCGAGGACCTGTCCTTGGCGGTGGGCGGCGGTTGGTGCCGCCTGCTGGATCGGTGCCTGGACCCGCTGGCGCCTCGGATCCCGACGGGACTGGGACCTGTCTGGTCCGCGGCCACCGATGGGAAGCACCTGGCCATCGAGGACAACGGGTTCTTGCGCCTCCTCGATCTCGACGGTCATGAGCGTGTGAGGGTGGGCGACCACCTGCGCCCCCTGGCGCACGATCCGGTGACCAGGACCTGGGTGACGATCCGCGAGACCTGGGCGGGGCAGGCGTCGTTGGTTCGGTTCGACGATGCCGCGGTCGTTGTGGAGGAGCGGTCGTGTGAGCGTCCGCGTGATGTGGCCGTGATGGGTGCTGGCAGGGCGTTGGTCCTGCTAACCGATGCCGGCGTGCAGGTCGTGGACTGCTCGGATTGGAGCACCCGGGTCCTCGACGACGCGTGAGTCGCACGGGGGTGCCCTGAGCGTTGCGTCGACGAGGTTGAGCGGACGGTGGTTCTTCTCTCGGTCTTCACCACGTCAGGGACGTCGCCGACAGCTCGAGACCACGCACCACGCGGGATGACCGTGTGCCGCGCGCACCGCGGGATGACCGTGCGGTTCTCGGTCGGCCCCTCGTCGCCGGGAAGGACGCCTGTACGACCGACACTCGCTGGTGCTGACACACCGTGCGCACTCCTCCTCGCTACCGTCCGACCCATGCCTGGACCTGCGGTGCTGCAGCCCTACGACCCTGCCTGGCCCCGGCGAGCAGCGCAGCTGCTCACCGCGGTGGAACAGGCGATGAGGCCCCTGGGAGTGGGCGAGTCCTTCGAGCACATCGGTTCCACCTCGGTGCCTGGCCTGATGGCCAAGGCCTGCATCGACCTTCAAGTCGTCGTCAGCGAGCTGCCCGAGCCCGAACTGCTGAACCAGGCGTTGGCCCCTGCCGGCTTCATTCCCACCACCGGCTCACGCCCGGACTCCCCGGGGGTCCACCGCGACATCCCCCGCGGCTCCGAGCACGAGCGCGGGCAGGTGCCCGAGGAGGTGTGGCGCAAGCGGCTCTTCGTGCACGACATCGACGGACCTGAGGCCGCGATCCTGCACGTCCGGCTCAGTGCCTCGCCGTGGGGCCGCTACGCCGTCTGGTTCCGCGACTGGCTACGCGCCCACCCCGAGGCCCGTGACCGCTACGCCTCCTTCAAAGCCGGCGTGGCCGCTGAGCACGCCGGCGATGCCGACTACGACGACTACACCCGCGCCAAGACCGCGTTCTTCGACGAGGTGCAGAGACAGTTCGAGGCCTGGGGGCGCAGCCACTGACGATCGCAACGTCCTGAAGCGTCAACCTGAGCAGCGCGCTCAACGCAGGATGACCGTGAAGTGCGGTCTCGCCTACTGTTCGCCGGCCGGAGGCGGGGTTCGAGCAATGACGTAGTGCAGCGGCGGGGAGGGCAGGTCGGCGAAGGTGGTGGCTGCGCACCCGGTGTTCCGACCCTCCACGAGCGGGAGGGTGAGGTACAGCCGCTCGATGCGGTGCGCGATGCCGGCGGGCGAGTCCCCGACCCCGGATGCTGGCGTCGCAGTCTCCTGCCGGGTGACGCTCCACTGCTGCGGGTTGCGACGGAACTGCTCGACGTCGCCCGCCGTGCGTTCGTCGGCGCGCAGCAGCGCCCAGAACTCGTCGTCGGTCATGGCCGCGACAGCCGCGCGCTGGTGCGGTGCAGCATCGTCTAGGACGAGGCCGGCCCAGTGCCGCATCACGGCGGTGGCCAGGACGTTGACGGCCGCGGTCTGCGACCGCACCTCGGCGATGACGAGGGCAGCGAGCTGGCCGGCGGTGGCGGCGTCGGTGCTCACGGCCCCTTCCAGCAGCCGCAGTCGGTTCAGCAGCTGACGGGGGTCTTCCTCGAGCCGGCCGTGGGATCGGGCGCTGCGCACGAAGGAGTCCAGGTGGTCGAGGCTGAGCAGCCCTGCAGCCGCCGTCAGGGGGCCAGGTGATGCACCTTGAGCGCTGTCGTCGACCTGCACGGCGTCGAGGCCGTGCAGGTCGAGGACGGGCGCCAGCGCTTCGAGGCGCTGCGAGCCCAGGTGGTGGTGGTTCAGACCGGCCAGGCCCTCGAAGGTGTGACTGAAAGGCAGGTGCCCGATGTCGTGCACCAGGGCAGCGGCGCGGGCGAGCTGGTCGGCGGGGTGGAAGTGCGCGACCAGGGCCAGCACACCCAGGGAGTGTTCCAGGCGGGAGTAGCTCTGGGTGGTCACCGTGGCGGCGGCGCCGGCGTGGGCGATGAACTGCAGGCGGCGCACCCACCAGGTGCGCAGCAGGTGGCGTTCGAGCGCGCTCAGGCGCACGGTGATCTTCCACACCGGGTCGGTGTAGGTGCCCTCCAGGCCCAGGGTGTCGGCGGCGGGCTTCACCCAGCTCCTCCGGTTCGATGGTGCTGGTGGGGAGGGGAGGGCCAGAAGATCACGGGGCCTGCTGCTCGATCGGCCGCTCGGAGTCGTCGAGGAGGTGGACCGCCAGTTCGCGCAGGGAGGTGATGCGAGCCTCCTCCTCTTCCGGGCCGCTCGCGGTGCGGTCCAGGTGCACCGCCCGCAGACCCGCCGCGCGGGCGCCCAGGACGTCGACCTCATGGTCGTCACCGACGTAGAGGGTCTGATCGGGCGCGACTTCCAGCTGCTCGCACACCCGCAGGAACGCTTGCGGGCGAGGTTTGGCGACACCCAGCTCCTCAGCGGTGAAGACCGGGCCCAGGCGTCCGGTCAGCCCGATGGCCTCGATCTTGGCGTTCTGCTGCTCGCGGGTGCCGTTGGTCAGGACCGCGGTGCGCAACCCGGCGGCGTGCAGGTCGTCGAGGGCCTTCTCGACGTCGTCGAAGACCGTCCACGCCTGCTGGTAGGCACGCAGGAAGCCGTCGGTGAACAGCGCGTCGAGTTCGGCGTCGTCGCCGACGGGTAGCTGCAGCAGTGGCAGGATCTCGCGCAGGCGGCGTCGGCGCTGCTCGTCAAAGCTGATTTCGCCTTCGCGCCAGGAACGGAAGTGCCGCCGCTCCGCGGCGATCCACGCGTCCTCCAGTTCGGGGCTGCTGTCGCGGTCCAGGGACTGTACCCAGGCGCGCAGCCCGCTCAGCGCTGCAGTGGAGTGGTCGAAGAGGGTGTCGTCCAGGTCGAGGACTACGGCTGCCAGTGCCACGACCACAGGCTAGTGAGCGCGAACGGGGCGCCTGCGCGGCGGGCCCGTGGCATCCGGTCACGGACGTGGACGGACGCCGCAGCCGACCACGAGGCCGAGCCGCCAGGTAGGTCGTGGGGCATCTCCGGGGACACCTCGATCTCGGCTGGATCGCGGGGTGCGTGGGTGACTCTTGCTGCTCGCTTCCCACCGGCCATCGAGATGACCGTGACGTCCGTGACCGTGGAGTCGGGGCAGCGCGAGTGAGCCGCTGACGGCTCCCGCGGTGCGGCTCGCCCGCACCGGGCTGGTGCGCCGCCTCCTGCGGGAGTCGTGCCCGCTGCCCGCGGGGGCCACCACCGGGACCGCTGGGGGCGTCACCGGTGTCCCGGTGCGGGACTGCCGCCGCTGTCCTGCGGCACGACCGCAGCTCGTCGCGGCGCCGCGTCCGGTCGAACGGGCGTTCGAATCCGTGGCATCCTCGGACGGTGTCCGGTGGTCAGCTGCGCAGGGACGGGCAGCGCCCGCTGTACGACGTGGTCCGCGAGCGCCAGGCCCGCGGCGAGCGTCCCGCCGTGCGGCACTGCTGGGTGCGCGCGACCGACGGCGGGGACCCGTGGCCGGGGGTAGTTGTGGCGTGGGTGCGCGGGCCGCACGGCTGGCGGGGCCGGGTGGTGTACGTCGTGCCCGGTGACGACCCGGTCCTGGTGGAGGCCTGGGTGGACGCCGAGCACCTGCGCCCGGTGGGCGGGTGAGTCAGCGCGCGATGATCGCGTCGGCCTCGACCTCGACGAGCAGGCCGGGTTCGATGAGGCGGCTCACCTCGACCATCGTGGCGGCGGGGCGCACGTGCCCGAGGAACTCGCCGTGCACGCGGCCGACCTCCTCCCAGCGGGAGATGTCGGTGACGAACATGCGGGTCCGCACGATGTCCTCCAGGGTGGCGCCGGCTTCGAGCAGCGCGGCCCGGATCCTCACGAGGCAGGCGCGGGTCTGCTCGGCGACGTCGTCGCCGCCGACGGGTCCGTCGGGCCCGGCGGCGGTGGTGCCCGCCACGCTGACGTGGTCGCCGACGCGGACGGCGCGGGAGTACCCCACGACGGCTTCCCAGGCGGCGCCGCTGGAGATCAGTTGACGAGTGCTCACGGGAGGACTCTGCCGCAGGTAGCGTCGCGGCCGTGACCCAGACGCCGTGGCTCGTCCTGATCGACCTGCAGCACGTCTTCGCCTCCCCGGACAGCCCGTGGGCCGCCCCGGGTTTCGCGGGCGCGGCCGCCGGGTGCGCGCGGCTGGTGGAGCGGTTCGCGCCGAACGTCGTCCTGACCCGCTTCGTGGCGCCGGCGCAGCCGCGGGGGGCGTGGGTGCCGTACTACGAGGAGTTCGCGTTCGCGCGGGTCCCGGACGGCGACCCGCTGTACGGGCTCGTCGACGGGTTCGCCGCGCCGGGCCGGCCGGTCGTGACGGCGCCGACGTTCGGCAAGTGGGGGCCGGAGCTGGCGGCCGTCACCGGTGGGGCCCCGATCGTCCTGGGCGGGGTCTCGACCGACTGCTGCGTGCTGTCGACGGCGCTGGCGGCCGCGGACGCGGGGGTCGCCGTCACGGTCGTCGCGGACGCGTGCGCGGGGGCGAGCGAGGCCGACCACGTCCGGGCGCTGGACGCGATGCGCCTCTACGCCCCGCTGATCACGGTGGTCGACTCGCTGGGCTGAGTCCGCGCGACGATCTCCCGGACCGCCGCGTCGGCGGCGTCGGCGTCGGCGTCGGCGACGGCGCGGGCCAGGGCGGCGTGCAGCCGGACGTCGTGGGGGACGGGGTCGACGCCGGCGCGGTCGTGGACGGCGAGCGCGACGACGTTCGCGAGGTGCACGAACAGGGCGTTGCCGGAGGACCGCAGGACCAGGTCGTGCAGCTCGGCGTCCAGGTCGGCGAACGCCGCGGTGGGGGCGAGCCGGTGGGCCAGTTCCCGCAGCCGGGCCCGGGCCGCCGGGGTGGCGCGGGTGGCGGCGGCCCGCGCCGCGGCGGGTTCGAGCGCGGCCCGCAGTTCCCGCAGTTCCCGCAGCTGCTGCTCGCGGCCCGGCCCGGCGAGCCGCCAGCGGACGACCTGTGGGTCCAGCAGGTTCCACGCGCTCGCCGGCTGCACGACGAGCCCGACGCGCGGGGACGCCGACAGCAGGCCGAGGGAGGCCAGGACGCGGGTGGCCTCCCGCACGATGCTGCGGGAGGCCAGCGTCCGGTCGACGAGCGCCTCCACGGACGTCCGGGAACCCTCGGCGAACTCGCCGTCGACGACGGCCGCGCCGATCTCGTCGAGGACGCGCCGGAACGCGGGGCTCCTCACCGCCGCGAGGCGGGGGTGACCGGGGAGACGACGAGTTCGTCGATGCGGACGTGCGCGGGGGAGTCCAGGACGAATTGCACGGTGCGGGCGACGTCGTCGGCGGTGAGCATGCGCCCGCGGGCGGTGGCGTCGGGGACCTGCGGCCGCTGGTCGAGGAAGTCGGTGTCGACGTCGCCGGGGCACAGGTGGGTGGCGCGGACGCCGTGCGCGGCCTCGCCGGAGTTCAGGGTCCGCACCACCGAGGACAGGGCGCTCTTGCTGGCGGAGTAGGCGATCCCGGCGTTGGGGTGGAACGCCCACCCGGCGTAGGAGGAGATGACGACGGCGACGCCGGAGCGTTCGCGCAGGTCCGGCAGGGCGGCGTCGAGGACGGTGACGACGGCGCCGAGGTTGACGGCCACGACGTCGTGGAACTCCTCGACGTCCTGGTCGTCCCACTGCCGCCGGGGGGTGTTGCGGCCGGCGGCGAGCACGAGCGCGTCGATGCGGCCGAACTCGGCGACGACGCGGGCGCGGGCGGCGCGGACGGCGTCGCCGTCGCGGACGTCGAGGGGCAGTTCGAGGACGGGGCCGGGCAGGGAGGACGCGGTGTCCCGCAACGCTTCCGGCCGCCGGCCGGACAGGACGACGGTCCAGCCGGCGTGGGACGCGGACCGGGCGACGGCCTGCCCCATCCCCGACCCGGCCCCGGTGATCCACAGCACTCGTTGCACGTCGGCTCCTCGGGTCGTAGGTTCGGACCTCAATAGTATGTTCATTGAGGGGGGACCCCGTGCACCTCGACCTGTCCGACCGCGTCGTCGTCGTCACCGGGGCGGGCCGCGGGATCGGCCGCACCCTCGCCCGCCGCTTCGCCGCCGAGGGCGCCCGCGTCGCCGGGTTCGACCGCGCGTTCGAGGACCCCGCCGAACCGGGGGTCCTGCGGGTCGACTGCGACGTCACCGACCCCGCCTCCGTCCAGGCCGCCGTCGACCGCGTGGTCGGGGAGTTCGGGACCGTCGACGTCCTCGTCAACAACGCCGGGATCAACGTCGACGGGCGCGTCGCCGACCTCACCTGGGAACGGTTCCGGCAGTGCCTGGACGTCAACGTCGGCGGGGTGTTCCTCGTCAGCCAGGCCGTCGCCGAGGTCATGAAGCCCCGCCGCCGCGGCCGCATCCTCAACGCCGCCTCGTTCGCCGCGATCGTCCCCAGCGTCGGCAGCGCCGCCTACGCCGCCTCCAAGGCCGCCGTCGTGCAGTTCACCCGCGTCCTGGCCTCCGAGCTCGGCCCGCACGACATCACCGTCAACGCCTACGCCCCCGGCATGGTCCCGACCGCCATGAACGGTTTCGCCGACCTGCCCGCCGAGGAGGCCGACGAACTGCTCGACACCCTGTCGCTGCGGCGCTGGGGCAGCGCCGACGACATCGCCGACCTCCTCGTGTTCCTCGCCAGCGACGCCGCCGGCTACATCACCGGGACGCTGCTGGACGTCTCCGGCGGCAAGCTCGCCACGCAGATCCCCCGCCGCGCCCACCGGTGAGGGCGCCCACCGACGCCGCCGGGCCCCCGTTCGGCGGGTGGCGCCCCCTGCTGGCCGTCTACGCCCCCGCCGCCCTGTTCAGCACCGCCCAGGGCGCGGTCCTGCCCGTCCTGCCCCTGACCGCCCGCGACCTCGGCGCCTCCGTCGCGGTGTCCGCGTTCGTCGTCGCCCTCCTCGGCGTCGGCCAGGTCGCCGGGGCGCTGCCCGCCGGGGCCCTCGTCGCCCGGGTCGGCGAGCGCGGCGCGATGCTCGTCTCCGCCGTCGTCAGCGCCGCCGCCCTGGCCGGGGCGGCGTCCGCCCCCGACGAGACCGTCCTGTCCCTGTGCGTCCTCGCCCTGGGCCTCGCCGCGGCCGCCTGGAGCCTGGCCCGGCAGTCGTTCCTCACCGCCGCCGCACCCCCGCACCTGCGGGCCCGGGCGTTGTCCACCCTCGGCGGCGTCGGCCGCCTCGGCGCCTTCGCCGGCCCGTTCCTCGGCGCCGCGGGCAGCGCCGCCTGGGACGTCCGCGGCCCCTACGCGGTCGCGGTCGCGGCCGTCGCCCTCGCCGCGGTCGTCGTCCTCACCCTGCCCGACCCCGACGTCGCCGACCAGGCGCACCCCGGCCCCGCACCCACCCTGCGCGACGTCCTGCGCTCGCACGCCCGGGTCCTGGCCACCCTCGGCGTCGCCGCGCTCGCCGTGCAGGCCGTCCGGCAGTCCCGCCAGACCGTCCTGCCCCTGTGGTGCGACCACGTCGGCCTCGACGCCACCACCACCAGCCTCGTCGCCGGGCTCTCCGGCGCCGTCGACGTGCTGCTGTTCTACCCCGCCGGCTCGGTCATGGACCGCCTCGGCCGCGCCGCCGTGGGCGTCCCCTCCATGCTCGTCCTCGCCGCCGGGCACCTCCTGCTGCCGCTGGCCCACACCGCCTGGACCGTGGCGCTCGTCGGTGTCGTCCTCGGCCTGGGCAACAGCATGGGCGCCGGGCTCGTCATGACCCTCGGCGCCGACCTCGCCCCACCCGGCGGGCGCGCCGTCTTCCTCGGCGCCTGGCGCCTGGTCACCGACGCCGGGGCCGCGTCCGGGCCCCTGCTCGTGGGGGCGCTCGCGGGGGCCGCGGGCCTGACCGCCGCGACGGGCGGGGTGGCGGTCCTGGCGGTCCTGGCCGCCGGGGGGCTGTTCCGGTTCGTGCCCCGCCGCAGCTAGCGGATGCCGGCGGCCCGCAGCTCCCCGGCCAGCCGCGCCGCGTGCCGGGTGAGGATCCCGGCGACGCGCTCGACCTCGGCGTCGGTGGCCTCCTCGGCGGGCATGCTGCAGCTGAGGGCGTCGCTGGCGGGGATGCGGTACTCCACGCGGACGCCGACGCAGACGGTGCCGGCGAGGTTCTGGCCCCGTTCGAGGGCCCAGCCGCGGGCGCGGACCTCCACGAGCTCGGCCTCCAGCGCCGCCCGGTCCGGGACGGTGTCGGGGGTGAGGGCGGGGAACGGCCCGGCCGGCAGCAGCGCGTCGAGCTCGGCGGCGGTCCGCTCGGCGAGCAGCGCCTTGCCCAGGGAGGTGGCGTAGGCGGGCAGGTACCGGCCCACGCGGGAGAGGTTGCGGTGCGCGTCGGGGGCGTCGCGGGTCGCGAGGTAGACGACGTTCGCGCCGTCGAGGCGGGCGACGTGGGTGGTGCGGCGCGTCTCGTCGCGCACGGCCTCCACGGTGGACAGCGCCAGCGGCAGGGCCGCGTCGCGGTCGAGGTAGGCGGTGCCGGTGAGCAGGGCCTGCGAGCCGATGCCGTACCCGCCGGCGCCGGGGCCGGTCGCGGCGGGCGGTTCGATCCAGTGCAGGTCGACGAGCGTGCGCAGCAGGGCGTGCAGGCTGGAGCGCGGGTAGCCGGTGCGTTCCTGCAGCTGCGCGACGGTCAGGACGTACGGCGGCTGCGCCAGCGCCTGCAGGATCCGCACGGTCCGCTCGGCCGACTTCACCGGCCCCCGGCCGCCGTCGGCCTCCGGCACGTCCTCGCGCGTGGTCATGGCCGGAGTCTAGACACCGGCCACGTGGTGGGACGCGTCCACGTGGGTGGACGGTGCGGTGGACGGTGGGGCCGGGTGCGCGTTCCGGTGGATCGAGTGTCACCCCTGATCCCCACCGTGGCGGTGTGCACCACTCCGCTCGCCCCTCCAGGCGCCCGACCCCACCGCACCCCCCGCAGTACCGCGATCGGGATCACGGCAAACCTGCCGCAGGTCAGGGGTCCGTCAGTCGCGCGTCCGCAGCTTCGCGACGAGCTCGCCCAGGACCCGCTCGGAGTCCTCGTGGGGCACCTGGCAGGTCCCGGCGGCCAGGTGGCCGCCGCCGCCGTACTCCAGGCACACCGCGCCCACGTCGACGGGGGAGGTGCGGTCCACGATCGACTTGCCCACGGCGAACACCGTGTTCTGCTTGGCCCGCCCCCACAGGACGTGCATCGAGACGCGGGCCTGCGGGAAGAGGGCGTAGACGAAGAACCGGTTCCCGGCGTGGATCGTCTCCTCCTCGCGCAGGTCCAGGACGGCCACGTCGCCGTGCAGCGTCGTGACCCGCCGCAGCTGCTCCTCGAACAGCGCGGCCTGGGCGTGGAACAGCTCCACGCGCTCGGCGACGTCGGGCAGCGCGAGGATTTCCTCGACGTCCTGGTAGTCGATGCAGGCGTCGATGAGCTGCATCATCAGCTGGTAGTTGGAGATGCGGAAGTCGCGGAAGCGGCCCAGGCCGGTGCGCGAGTCCATGAGGAAGTTCAGCAGCGTCCAGCCGGCCGGCCGCAGGATCTCCTCGACGGAGTACTGGGCGGAGTCGGCCTGGTCCACCGCGCGCATCAGCTCGTCGGAGATCTTCGGGAAGCGCGCCGCGCCGCCGTAGTGGTCGAACACCACGCGCGCGGCCGACGGCGCGTCGGCGTCGATGACGTGGTTGGGGCGCTCGCCGTTGCGCAGCGTCTCGGAGTGGTGGTGGTCGAACACGAGGTGCGCGCGCGGGTCGTACGGCAGGTTCGTGAGGATGTCGCGGTCGGTGATCTCCACCGCCCCGTCCTGCACGTCCTTGGGGTGCACGAAGGTGATCTCGTCGACGAGGTCGAGCTGGCGCAGCAGCACGGCGCAGACCAGCCCGTCGAAGTCGCTGCGGGTCACGAGGCGGAAGGTCTCACTCACACCCGGCTGATCGGCGGCCACGGCACCGATCTTGATCGCCCGAGGGGGTGCCGTCACCCGGACGGGTGTCGCCCTTGACGCACCCGGGCCCCCGGGTCAGACTCGGCCCGCGCTTTGAATCGTCTCAGAGCGCTGCGGTCGAGGAGGTTCGTCGATGGCGGAACGGGCGTGCTTCCTGCTGCACCTGCGGCCGGAACTGGTCCCCGAGTACCTGCGGGTCCACGCCGACGTCTGGCCCGAGGTGCTCGACGCCCTCACCCGCACCGGCTGGCGGAACTACTCGCTGTTCCTGCGCGCCGAGGACGGTCTCGTCGTGGGGTACTGCGAGACCGACGACTTCGCCGCCACCACGGCCGCGATGGCCGCCGAGGACGTCTCGGCGCGCTGGGAGGCGACGATGTCGCGCTTCTTCCTGCCCGCCCCGGCCGGCGCCGGGGGGGACCGGCCGCGCGAGCAGCTCGTCGAGTACTTCCACCTCGACTGACGGCGCGACCGCCGGCGCGGACCGATCTGGGACATTGGGGGCATGGCGACCGTCAAGGAGGTGGCCCGGCGGGCCGGGGTGTCGCTGGGCACGGTGAGCAACGTGCTGAACCGGCCCGAGGTGGTCTCCGAGGCCCTGCGCACCCGCGTGCAGGACGCGATCGCCGAGCTCGGCTTCGTCCGCAACGAGTCCGCCCGGCAGCTGCGGGCCGGGGTGAGCCGGACCATCGCCATGGTCGTCCTCGACGTCGCCAACCCGTTCTTCACCGACGTCATCGCCGCGGCCGAGGACGTCGCCGAGGACCACGACGCCCTGGTCGTCATGTGCAACAGCGCGAACTCCGCCGACCGCGAGGCCCGGCACCTGCGCCGGCTGGACCAGCAGCGCGTCCTCGGCGTCCTGCTGACCCCCGTGCACGACGCTCCCAGCGCGGCGCTGACCGAGGTGCGCGACCACGGCACCCCGGTGGTGCTGGTGGACCGGGGCGCGGCCTCGGGCGGGCCGTCGTCCGTGGCCGTGGACGACGTCCTCGGGGGCCGGCTCGCGGGGGAGCACCTGGTGGGGACGGGGCACCGCCGCATCGCCTACGTGGGGGTCGCGACGCCGCTGCGGCAGGTCGAGGAGCGGCTGCGGGGCGTGCGCGAGGCGGTGGGCGCGGCCGGGGACGTCCAGGTGGTGGACGCGACCGGCCTGTCGGTGCGGGCCGGGTCGCAGGCCGCGGCCCAGCTCCTGTCCCAGCCCCCCGCCGAGCGCCCCACGGCGGTGTTCTGCGCGAACGACCTGCTGGCCCTGGGCGTCCTCAACGAGTGCGTCCGGCGCGGGGTGCGGGTGCCCGACGAGCTGGCCGTCGTGGGGTACGACGACATCGGGTTCGCGGCGACGGCGCCGGTGCCGCTGACGTCGGTGCGCCAGCCGCGCGAGCTGCTGGGGCGCACGGCGGTGGAGCTGCTGCTCGCGCACGTCGAGGGCCGCCCCGCGCAGCAGGTCGTCTTCGAGCCCGAGCTCGTCGTCCGCCGCTCGACGGGCCGCCGCGCGCGCCTCTGAGGCCCCTCAGCGCCCTGTGCCGCCCGGTGCTCCCCGGGGTCGCGCGCCCAGGGTCGAGCGCAGCGCGGCGAGGGTGGCCTGCTGGACCTCGCCCAGCGTGCGGCCGGACTCGTCGGCGACCCAGGTGCCGAACGCGACCTGGAACACGGTGATCGTCGAGTGGGCCAGCAGGCTCGCGGCGGGTTCGGGGACCCCGCGCTCGCGCAGGGCGGCCGCGACGGCGTTCACGAGCACCACCATCTTCAGCTGCTCGCGCTCGGCGAGCGCGGGGTGGGCCTCGACGACGGCCGCCCGGCGGCGCGCCCAGGGCCGGCGGTCGGCGGGGAAGAACCCGGCCGCGGCCCGCAGGGCGTCGGCGGCCAGTCCCAGGGGGTCGGTGGCGGGGGAGTGCGCGACGGCGTCGGTGAACACCGCCTGGAGGCGCTCGCTGCCGGCGAACAGGGCTTCGCGCTTGTCGGCGAAGTGGCGGAAGAAGGTGCGGTCGGTCACGCCGGCGCGCTGGGCGATCTGGGAGACGGTGGTCCGGTCGTAGCCCTGCTCGTCGAACAGCTCCAGGGCGGCGGCCTGCAGCCGCTCACCGGACCCGGGTGCCCATCGCGCCATGGCCCCACCCTAGGCGATGACAGATCCTGACATCAGGGTCTAGGGTGATGTCACACCACGACATCACACCTCAGGAGGTTCCCGTGCGCGTCTTCATCACCGGTGCGTCCGGCTGGATCGGTTCCCACGCGGTCCAGGAGTTCCTCGCCGCCGGCCACGAGGTCCTCGGCCTCGCCCGCTCGGACGCCTCGGCCGCCGCCCTGCGGGCCCGCGGGGCGGACGTCCTGCGCGGCGACCTCGACGACCTGGGCTCCCTGCGCGAGGGCGCCCGCTCCACCGACGGCACCGTCCACCTCGCCAACAAGCACGACTTCACCGACCCGGCCGTCTCCAACGCGGCCGAACGTGCTGCGGTGCAGACCATCGCCGCCGAGCTCGTCGGTTCCGACCGCCCGCTCCTGGTGGCCGGCGGCCTGGCCGGCCTCGGCGACGGCCGCCTGCTCACCGAGGACGACGTGAACCCCGCCGTCGGCCCGGACTCCCTCCGCGGCGGGTCCGAACGCCTCGCCCTCGACCACGCCGACCGCGGGGTGCGGGCCATCGCTGCCCGCTTCGCCCCCACCGTGCACGGCACCGGGGACCACGGCTTCATCGCCGCCCTCGTCGCCGCCGCCCGTGCCGCGGGACGGTCCCGGTACGTCGGGGACGGGACGAACCGGTGGGCGGCCGTGCACGTCACCGACGCCGCCCGCGCCGTCCGGCTCGCCGTCGAGAGCGCCCCCGCCGGGACCCGGCTGCACGTCGTCGCCGAGGAGGGCGTCCGGACCCGGGACATCGCCACCGCCATCGGCGAGGGGCTCGGCCTGCCGGTGGAGCCCGTCGACCCCGCCCGGGCGACCGAGGAGATCGGCTGGATCGGGTACTTCCTCGGGCTCCCCGCCGCCGCGTCCAGCGACAGGACCCGGGCGCTGCTCGACTGGCACCCGACCGGGCCGACCCTGGCCGAGGACCTCCCCGGCTACCTGGCCTGAGCGATCCCGCCGCACGCGCGGACCGCACCCCGCGCTGGCAGCATGCCCCCGTGCCCGAACCCCACGCCCCCGAGCTCGACGTCGCCACGATCACGGCCCGCGGTTTCCGCCCCGGCCTGGTCCGGCACGTCGTCCTGTTCCGCTACCGCGACGAGGTCGGCGCCGAGCAGCGGCAGGAGGTGCTGACCCGGTTCCGCGCCCTGGCCGCCTCCCCGCGCGACGGCGAGCCGTACGTCGTCTCCCTCGAGGCGGGGGAGCAGACCAGCCCCGAGGGCGCCGGCGGCGGGTTCGAGCACGGGATCGTCGTCACGTTCGCCTCCGAGGGCGACCGGAACTACTACGTCGGCGACCCCGTCGCCCCCGACCCCGCCCACCACGACCCCGAGCACGCCCGCTTCAAGGAGTTCGTCGGCCCGCTGCTGGCCGACGTCCTCGTCTTCGACGTCAGCGTCCCCGCCTGACCCGGCGGCCGGCGGTCCCCGCGCCACCGCCCCGGGTCGCGGGGCGACGCGACATGTGGGGGTGGGAGTAGGCCCGGACCCCCAGGTGTTGTGGAGGAGTGTGTGGACGAGCTGGGGACCGACCGGCGGGTCCCTGTGGAGGACACGCCGAGGCGACACGACACGCCGAACACGCTGCGTATGCCTCTGCTGACTACGGGTGGCCGCCGAACGGGTGGTGCGGGGGTGTCGTCGCAGGTCAGCGGCTTGCGGCCCGCGCCGCTGCACCGATCGCCGCCCCACGGCGAATCACATCCTTGTCACACACCATCTTGTGCCGGTTTTCCACACGGCCCCCTAGGGGTAGTGTTCAGAGCACTCCAGCAGGACGGGACTCCGTGCCGATGCCTCACCTCGACGCACCGGTGGCGCTGACCCCGACGACAGGACCCGAGGGAAGAAGGAACACCCGATGAGCATCACCGTCTACAGCACGCCGTCCTGCGTGCAGTGCAAGGCGACCTACCGCGCGCTGGACCGCAAGGGCCTGGCCTACGAGGTCGTCGACGTGACCGTCGACGCCGACGCGCTCGCGCTGGTCCGCTCCCTCGGCTACGTCCAGGCCCCCGTCGTCGTCGCCGGCGAGGACCACTGGTCGGGCTTCCGCCCCGACCGCATCGACGCGCTGGCCAAGGCCGCCGTCTCCGTCTGACCCACCCCGGAGCACACCCAGCAGGAGTCCCCGTGGCACCCGGCGTCGTCTACTTCTCCAGCGTCTCCGGCAACACGCACCGCTTCGTCGGCAAGCTCCAGCTGGACCGCCCCGCCCTGCGGATCCCGCTCCACGCCCGGGACGAACCCCTCGTCGTCACCGAGCCCTTCGTGCTCGTCGTCCCCACCTACGGGGGCGGCGGAGGCGCCGGAGCGGTCCCCAAGCAGGTCATCCGCTTCCTCAACGACCCCGCCAACCGCGCCCTCCTGCGCGGCGTCATCGGGGCGGGCAACACCAACTTCGGGGAGCACTACGCCGTCGCCGGCGACATCGTCGCCGCCAAGTGCCACGTGCCCCACCTCTACCGCTTCGAACTCTTCGGGACCCCCGACGACGTGCGCCGCGTGCGCGATGGATTGGACTCGCTGTGACCCTCACCTCCGACACCCCCGACCTGCAGGCCGTACCGGTCCCGGGCTCGCCGAGCTACCACACGCTCAACGCGATGCTGAACCTCTGGGACGAGGACGGCAAGATCCAGTTCGGGGCCGACGTCGAGGCCGCGCGGCAGTACTTCCTCCAGCACGTCATCCCGCGCACCCGCCGCTTCGACTCCTTCGAGGCGCGCCTGGAGCACATGGTCGAGCAGGGGTACTACGAGGGCCACGTCCTCGACCAGTACGCCCCCGGGTTCGTCCGGGCCCTGACCGACCGCGCGCACGCCGCGAAGTTCCGCTTCGCCACCTTCCTGGGCGCGTTCAAGTTCTACACGAGCTACGCGCTGAAGAGCTTCGACGGCAAGGAGTACCTCGAGAACTTCGAGGACCGGGCCGTCATGACGGCCCTGACGCTGGCCGTGGGCGACGAGGCCCTCGCCACCGCCATCGTCGACGAGATCATCACCGGCCGCTTCCAGCCCGCGACCCCGACCTTCCTCAACGCCGGCAAGGGCTCGCGCGGGGAGCTCGTCTCCTGCTTCCTGCTGCGCATCGAGGACGACATGGAGTCCATCGGCCGCGGCATCAACTCCGCGCTGCAGCTGTCCAAGCGCGGCGGGGGCGTGGCGCTGCTGCTGAGCAACATCCGCGAGTACGGCGCGCCGATCAAGAAGATCCAGAACCAGTCCTCGGGCGTCATCCCCGTGATGAAGCTCCTGGAGGACTCGTTCTCCTACGCCAACCAGCTCGGCGCGCGCCAGGGCGCCGGGGCGGTGTACCTGTCGGCGCACCACCCGGACATCCTGCGCTTCCTCGACACCAAGCGCGAGAACGCCGACGAGAAGATCCGCATCAAGACGCTGTCGCTGGGCGTCGTCGTCCCGGACATCACCTTCGAGCTCGCCAAGAACAACGAGCCGATGCACCTGTTCTCCCCGTACGACGTCGAGCGCGTCTACGGCAAGCCCTTCGGCGACGTCGCGGTGTCCGAGCACTACCGCGAGATGGTGGCCGACGACCGGATCCGCAAGACGCAGATCTCGGCCCGCGAGTTCTTCCAGACCCTCGCCGAGCTGCAGTTCGAGTCCGGGTACCCCTACATCGTGTTCGAGGACACGGTGAACCGGGCCAACCCGATCGCCGGGCGCATCAACATGTCGAACCTGTGCTCGGAGATCCTGCAGGTCAACACGCCCAGCGCGCTGGCCGAGGACCTCACCTACTCCGAGGTCGGCAAGGACATCTCCTGCAACCTCGGCTCGCTGAACATCGCCCTGGCGATGGACGGCGGGGACCTCGGCCGGACGGTCGAGACCGCGATCCGCGCCCTGACCGCCGTGTCGGTCGCCAGCGACATCCAGTCGGTGCCGTCGGTGGCGCACGGGAACGCGAAGTCGCACGCCATCGGCCTGGGCCAGATGAACCTGCACGGCTACCTGGCCCGCGAGCGGGTGCACTACGGCAGCCCCGAGAGCATCGACTTCACCAACGTGTACTTCGCCGCGGTGCTGTTCCACGCCCTGCGCGCCAGCAACCGGATCGCCATCGAGCAGGGCGCGACGTTCGACGGGTTCGAGAACTCGAAGTACGCCGACGGCTCGTTCTTCGACACGTACGTCGAGAACGACTTCCTGCCCACGACCGAGCGCGTCGAGCAGCTCTTCGCCGGCGCCGGCATCGCGCTGCCGACCCGCGCGGAGTGGGCCGAGCTGAAGGCGTCCGTCGTCGAGCACGGCATCTTCAACCAGAACCTGCAGGCCGTCCCCCCGACGGGCTCGATCAGCTACATCAACAACTCGACCTCCTCGATCCACCCGATCGCGTCGAAGATCGAGATCCGCAAGGAAGGCAAGCTCGGCCGCGTCTACTACCCGGCGCCGTTCATGACGAACGACAACCTCGAGTTCTACGAGGACGCCTACGAGATCGGCCCCGAGAAGATCATCGACGTCTACGCCGCGGCGACCCGGCACGTGGACCAGGGCATGTCCCTGACGCTGTTCTTCAAGGACACCGCCACGACGCGCGACATCAACCGCGCGCAGATCTACGCGTGGCGCAAGGGCATCAAGACGATCTACTACATCCGGATCCGGCAGATGGCCCTCGAGGGCACCGAGGTCGAGGGTTGCGTCAGCTGCATGCTCTGAGCGTGCGCTGCGAGCTGTCAGGGGAGAGGGAACCGTGGAGAAGTTGAAGCTCATCGACCGCGTCAACGCGATCAACTGGAACCGGCTGCAGGACGAGAAGGACCTGGAGATCTGGAACCGGCTCACCAGCAACTTCTGGCTGCCGGAGAAGGTGCCGCTGTCCAACGACGTGCAGTCGTGGCAGAACCTCAGCCCGGAGGAGCGCACGCTGACGCTGCGGGTCTTCACCGGCCTGACGCTGCTGGACACCATCCAGGGCACCGTCGGTGCGGTCTCGCTCATCCCCGACGCGCTGACCCCGCACGAGGAGGCCGTCTACACGAACATCTCGTTCATGGAGTCGGTGCACGCCCGCAGCTACTCCTCGATCTTCTCGACGCTGGCCACGACCCGCGAGATCGACGAGGCGTTCGGCTGGTCGGAGCAGAACGAGGCGTTGCAGCGCAAGGCGTCCATCGTGCTGGAGTACTACCACGGTGACGACCCGCTGAAGCGGAAGGTCGCCTCCACGCTGCTGGAGTCGTTCCTCTTCTACTCCGGGTTCTTCCTGCCCATGCACTTCTCCTCGCGGGCGCAGCTGACGAACACCGCCGACCTGATCCGGCTCATCATCCGCGACGAGGCCGTGCACGGCTACTACATCGGCTACAAGTTCCAGCGCGGTCTGGAACTGGTCGACCAGGCCAAGCGCGACGAGATCAAGGACTACGCGTTCGACCTGCTCTACGAGCTGTACGACAACGAGTGCAAGTACACCGCCGACCTGTACGACGGCGTGGGGCTCACCGAGGACGTCAAGACGTTCCTGCACTACAACGCCAACAAGGCGCTGATGAACCTCGGCTACGAGGGCATGTTCCCCTCGGACATGACCAAGGTCGACCCCTCGATCCTGGCGGCGCTGTCGCCGAACGCCGACGAGAACCACGACTTCTTCTCGGGGTCGGGTTCCAGCTACGTCATCGGCAAGGCCGTGGCCACCGAGGACGAGGACTGGGACTTCTGACCCACCTCCCGTGATCGAACGCCGACGCCCGGCGATCGAGGACCGCTGGGTCCCCGATCGCCGGGCGTCGGTGTTCCGGCCGCCGTGACCCCGCGCGGGGCGGGGGCGGGCTAGTTCGAGGCGAGCGCCGCCGTCGCCGCGTCCAGCTGCAACGTCCCCGCGCTGAGCGTCCGCACCCCGGACGGGTCCGCGGGCCGGCGCGTGTGGAAGTCGGACACCGCCTGGTGGGCGGCGGCCACCTCCAGCAGCCGGTCCTCCTCGTAGGGCTGACCGCCGACGATGACGCCGACGGGGGCCAGCGGGCCGCCCTCGGAGGCGGGGGCCTCACCGATGGGGAAGGCGATCTCGGGCAGGCCGAGGATGTCGAACGGCACGGGGGAGGTCTGCAGGACGACGTCCACCCGGGTGAACAGCCCGGCGAACAGTTCCTGCAGCAGCCACGTCTTGGCGCGCTGGCCGGTGATCCACTCGTCCCCGGACAGCAGCAGTCCCTGCAGCCAGGACAGCGAGCTCACCCCGAACAGCGACAGGTCCTCGCGCAGCCAGTGCCGGAACGGCTCGGTCCGCTCCGAGAGGCGGATCGCGTTGAACCTGCCGGTGAGCAGTTCCCAGTCGGCGGGGTACTGCACGTCGACGAACGTCACGCCCGGCACCGCGGCCATCCGGTCCAGGAAGGCCTGCCGGGCGGTGGCGACCTCGGCGCTCACGCCGGCGAAGAAGTCGGCGGGGACCCCGATGGTCGTGGCCCGCCGCATTTCCACGCCCTTCACCCCGTGCACGGCCGTCGCGGCGGTCACCAGGTCCGGGACCTCCGGCAGGCCCAGGGTGCGCGGGTCCAGCGGGTCGGGGCCGGCCAGCACCGACGTCATGATCGCCGCGTCCACCGCGTCGCGGGCCAGCGGGCCGGAGTGGTCGCGGGTGAACGACAGCGGGATGATCCCGTGGATCGAGGTGCGGCCCATCGTGGGTTTGAGGCCGGTGAGGTTCTGCTGCCGGGACGGTTCGGTGATGCTGCCGCCGGTCTGGGTGCCGATGGAACTGGTCGCCAGCCGCCCGGCCACGGCCGTCGCCGGCCCGGTCGAGGAACCGCCGGGGTCGACGGTGGGGTCCTGCGGGGTCCAGGCGTTGACGGTGGTCACGACCCCGGCCGGGGTGGTCGCGCGGGTCGTGGCCAGCGGGCCCATCTGGCCCTTGCCCAGGACGATGCCGCCGGCGGCGGTGAGCCGGGCGACCGCGGTGGCGTCGGTGTCGGGCACGAAGTCGGCGAAGATCGTCGAGTTCGCCGTCGTCGGCACCCCGGCCGTCCAGTAGTTGTCCTTGATGCACAGCGGGATCCCGGACAGCGCGCGGTGCACGTCGCCGCGGGCGTCCACCTCGGCCGCCTTCGCCAGCGCCGCGTCGGCCGTGACGGTGTTGAACGCCTGGTAGACCGACTCGAAGGCGCCGATCCGGTCGACGTGCGCCTGCACGAGGTCGGTGGCGGTGAGCCGGCCCGAGCGCAGCAGGGTCAGCGCCTCGGCGATCGTCGCCTCGGTCGGGTCGTCGACGGCGGCCGAGCGGACGGTGACGTCGGGGGCGGCGACCGCCGGGCGGGCCAGCGCGGTCGCGGCGAACGTCGCCCCGCCGGTGGCGGCGAGGAAGGTGCGGCGGTTGAGGGTGCGGCTCACCGGGAGCCCCCTTCGGCGCCGGGGGCCCAGGCCGTCGCGATCGAGGGGTAGAGCAGCGGGGCCGCGGCCTGCTGCGCGGCCTCGGGGGAGGACACCGGCGGTTCCCAGGCGCTGATGACCGGGACGGTGGTGCGCAGGAAGGTGCGCAGGGACTCCAGGGCGGCGGCGCGGGTGGGGACGCCGGTGGCCGGGTCGGCGACCTCGGGCAGCTGGCCCAGGTCCACGCCGGACAGGGCGAGGCGGGTGGTGATGAGGAGGTCCAGGGCCTCGTCGCTCACGCCGGTCGGGTCGATCACGTGCTCTCCCAGGGTGGTGCTGATGAGTCAGCTGTGACTCTGGTGATTCCTGGGACCACGCGGAAGTGCTGGGGTGTTACGAATTGTTACGGCTGGGGAGCCTCGTCGGCGTGCTCGACGCGGTCGCCGGCCGTGGCCATGTGGGTCCGCATGGCCGCCGTCGCGGCCTGCGGGTCGCGGGCCGCGACGGCGTCCAGGACGGCCCGGTGCTCGCGGCAGGCCACCTCGGCCTGCTCGCGGCGGCGCAGCCCGCGGTCGACCCACAGCCGCAGCAGGCTGCGGGTGGTCTGCAGGAGGTCGGCGAGCACCTCGTTGCCGGAGCTGCGGGCCAGGGTGACGTGGAAGTGGGCGTCGGCCTCGATGAACGCGGGCAGGTCGTCGAGGTTGGCCTCCATCTGCTCCAGCGACTCGCGCAGCACCTGCACGGTGTCGTCCCCGATCCGCTCGGCGGCCAGGGCGGCGGCGTGCACCTCCAGGGCGCTGCGGACCTCGGACAGCTGCGAGGTGTGCCGGGCCGAGAGCATCAGGCCCCAGCTGAGCGTCGTCGGCAGCAGCTCGGACATGCTGTCGCGCAGGTAGGTCCCGGACCCGGGGCGCACCGTGACGATGCCGAGCACGTCCAGCGCCGCGAGCGCCTCCCGGACCGCGGAGCGGCCGACGCCGAGCGTCTCGGCGAGCTGGCGCTCGGGGGGCAGGCGCGAGCCGGGGGCGAACTGCCCGGAGGACAGCAGGGTGGTGAGCTGGCGGACGACCTCGGAGACCGCGCTGCCGCGGGGGACGGCCTTCAGCTCCATCTGCACGAGGGCGGGGTCGTCGCTGCGGAAGGCCGGCACGCCGTCAACGTACCCGATGCCTTGTGACGCACAGCGGTCAACCGGTTGCCGCACAGGGGAGCGGCACCCGGCCCGACGTGGACCCGGTCCTCGTCGTGGACCACACGTCAGGTGAGGCTAACCTCTTGGCGTGAACCGTCGATCCGTCCTCGCCGCCCTGGCCGCCTCCGGCGCCCTCACCACCCTCGCCGCCTGCGGCGGGGACGACGACTCCGCCACCGGCGGGTCCGCGTCCTCGGCGTCCACGACCTCCCCGTCCGGTGACGGGGCGTTCCCCGTCACCATCGAGCACAAGCTCGGCTCCACCACGATCGAGGCCGCCCCGACGAAGGTCGTCACCGTCGGCTACAACGAGCAGGACTTCGTCCTCGCCCTGGGCGTGACCCCCGTCGGCACCCGCACCCCGCTGGGCGACTACGACTCAACGAAGCGCCCCTGGGCCGTGGACCTGCTGCCCGCCGGCGGCATCCCCTCCGTCGGCCAGGCGGAGCTGAACTTCGAGGCGATCGCCGCGCAGGGCCCCGACCTCGTCGTCGGCGCGTACTCGTACATGACCCAGGACGACTACGACAAGCTCACGGCCATCGCGCCGACCGTCGCCGACGTCGTCCCCGCCGGGCAGGACGCCTCCACCACCGCCGCCGCCAGCTGGCAGGAGGAGCTCGCCGCGATCGGCCGCGCCCTCGGCAAGGAGGACGAGGCGAGTTCGCTCACCGACGACGTCGAGGCGGAGTTCACCGCCGCCGCCGACGCCAACCCCGGGTTCAAGGGCAAGGTCGTCAGCGTCGTCCTCTACAACCAGGGGTACTACGCCCTCGACGCCACCGACCCGCGCGGCGCGTTCTTCCTTCAGTTCGGCTTCGACGCCAACCCCGTCAGCGGGTCCCTCAGCGAGGAGCAGGTCGTCCAGCTCGACACCGACGTCCTCGTCGTGCTGGGCCTGGGCAAGGCCGAGTTCGCGCAGAACGCCGCGGCCGCCCAGCTGAAGGTCGTCACCGAGAACCGCACCGTCTACGTGCCCTCCTTCGGCAGCGACTTCGCCGGGGCGCTGGGGTTCTCCAGCCCGCTGTCCCTGCCGTTCGCGATCGACGCGGCCGTCCCCTCGCTCGTCACCGCCACCGACGGCGACCCCGCGACGGTGCCCGCCGACCTCTGACCCGCACCCCGTCGGGCGCCCCCGGAACCCGTCCCGGGGGCGCCCGACGCGCTCGGTGGTGCCCGGCGCTCGTGATCGTCCACAATGGTCCCCGCACGTGCAGCCCGGGGCGTGCCGACGGAGCAGTGGGGACGAACACGCCGGCCGCGAGCCGGTGCCGTTGGAGGGCTGCGTGGACGTGCGCGCTGATGCGGTGGCTGCCGCCGTCAACGACATCGCACAGGTGCTCGCCGACCACGGCGAGCCGCTGGACCTGGCGCACCGGCTCGTCGGGCACTGCGCCGAGCTGCTGTCCGCCTCGGCCGTCGCCCTGCTCGTCGAGGACCAGCACCGCGAGCTGCAGCTGCTGGCCGCCACGCCCGGCGAGGTCGCCGTCGTGGAACTCCTCCAACTGCGGACCGGCCGGGGACCCTGCCTGGACGCCTACCGCACCGGGTCCGTCGTCTCCGTCCCCACCGCCGCCGAGCTCGCCGCCCGCTGGCCCGCGTTCGCCCGGCGCGCCGCCGCGCACGGCATCGTCGCCGTGCACGCCGTCCCCGTCCACAGCGCCGGCCGGACCGTCGGCGCGCTCAACCTGTTCCGCGACCACGAGGGCCCCTGCTCCCGCGTCGAGTCCGACGTCGCGCACGCCATGGCGTCCTTCGGCGCCGTCGGCATCACCCAGCTCGAGCACGTCGCCGAGGGCGTCCGGGTGCAGGCCCAGCTGCAGGAGGCCCTCGACAGCCGGGTCGTGCTGGAACAGGCCAAGGGCGCTCTGGCGCAGCGGTACCGCGTCCACCCCGACGACGCGTTCCAGCGGCTGCGCACCCGCGCCCGGGCCGAGCGGCGCCGGTTGCGCGACGTCGCGCAGGAGGTCGTCGACGAGCTCGCCCGGCCCGCCTGAACCCCGCTTGAACCCCGCTTGGACCCCGCCTGGACCGCGCCCGGGCTCAGTCCAGCTCGTCGGGGGCCGACAGCGTCGCCCGCGGCGCGCGCCACCCCCGCAACGTCCCGCCCGTCCGCACCGCCGCGCACACCACCCCGCCGGCGAACGCCGAGACCCCGGCGCCCACCCCCAGCAGCGGGCCCACCACGGCCACCGACGCCCCCAGCATCGCCGGGACGGCGTACAGGCCGCCGGTGAGGATCCCCGGCACCTTGCGCACCAGCACGTCCCGCAGCGTCCCGCCGCCCACCGCGGTCAGGCCGCCCAGCAAGATCGCCTGCCCCGCACCGGCTCCGGCGTCCACCGCCAGCTGCGCGCCGGAGACCGCGAACAGCGACAGGCCGATGGTGTCGAAGACGAGGATGGGCCGCGCCATCCGGCTCAGCAGCCGGTGCCCCCAGAACGCGACCAGCGCCCCGGCCGTCGCCGTCGCCAGGTAGTACCAGGTCTGGAACGACGCCGGCGGCAGCTGCCCCAGCAGGACGTCGCGGGCGATGCCGCCGCCGACGGCCGTCACGATCCCCAGGGTGACGACCCCGAACAGGTCCAGGTGGGTCGCCCGCATCGCCGTCAGGGCCCCGTCGAGGGCGAACGCGAAGACCCCGAGCAGTTCGAGCAGGAGCAGGAATCCTTGGGCCGTCACCCGGTCGATTCTGCCGTCAGGGCACGCGGGCGGCGCGGGTGGCCGTGCTGCCCCGGACGACGACGTGCGACTCCGGGCCCGGCGGCTGCCGCGCGTCCCCACCGGCCAGGACGGCCTGCACCGCCGTCCCCAGGCGCTGCCCCCGGTGGTGCACGTCCACCGTCATGGCCGACAGCGGCGGCACGGACACCTCGCACAGCGGTGAGTCGTCGGCGGACAGCAGGCTGACGTCCCCGGGGACCCGCACGCCCCGCGCCGTGAGGTGCTCCAGCGCGGCGACGGCCATGACGTCGTTGTCGAACACCACGGCCGTCGGCGGGTCCGCCGCGGCCAGGAGCTCGGTGACGGCCCGCACGCCGGTGGCCGCGGTGTAGTCGGCCTCGGCCGTGAGCACCTGCACGTCCAGCCGGGCCGCGCCGGCCGCGATCGCGGCGCGCCGCTCGGCCGTGTGCACCAGGTGCGCGGGCCCGCACACGTGCCCCAGCCGCCGGTGGCCGGACCGGGCGAGGAACTCCACCGCCCGGGCCAGCCGGCTGGCGTCGTCGGCGACCTCGCTGGTGCACGCCCACGGGGAGTCCAGGTGCGCCGCCAGGACGTGCGGCATCCCCAGGTCGGCCAGGAACCGCGGCCGCACGTCGCCCTCCACGAGGTCGACGACGACGACCGCGCGCACCTCCTCGTCGGTGCTCCACCGCTGGTAGGTCGCCAGCTCCGAGGCCAGGTCGGACACGACGAGGACCAGGACGCTCCACCCGGCCGGGTGCAGCACCTCCTCCATGCCCTCGACCAGTTCCACGAAGTACGGCTCCACCCCGATCCGGTGCGCCGGCCCCGGAATGACCAGGCCGATGGTCCCGGGGCCGACCGGCGCGCTCACGGGCGGCCGAACCGGTTCGCGGTGCGCAGCGCCCCCGCGAACGCGTCGGCGTCCGCGACCGCCGCGCTGCGCACGCGGAACGTGCGGGACTCCCCGGGCAGCAGCGTCACCAGCCCGTCGTCGACGCGGGCCCCGGGCTCGACGACGTCCGCCAGCAGGGTCACGTCGCGGGCCAGGGACTGCGCCCGCACCCGCACCGCGTACCCGTCGGCGACCCGGCTCACGCTGACCCGCAACGGGTCAGGGTCCCACGCGAGGTCCTTGTCGGGGGCGGTCAGGTGCACCGCGCGCAACCCGCCGGCGTCGACCACCACCGGCTCGTCGTCCCCGCCGACCAGCGGCAGCGGGTGCGTGCGCACCGCCCGGGGCGGCACCGACACGTCGAACTCCGCGCGTCCCAGCACCTGCCCGGTCACCGTCGTGCGGCGGACGAGGACGCGGGTGGAGAACTCCTGCGCGGTGTCGTTGACCACCACCACGTGCGGCACCCCCTCGCGGGGCTGCACCGTCAGCAGCCGCGGCGCGAACGCCCGGCGCAGCGCGTGGAACGCCGGTTTGCGCCGGCCCGACCCGTCGACGACCGCCCACGACGTCACCGGCCAGCAGTCGTCGAGCTGCCAGTAGACCGACCCCGCCGTCCGCGGCCACCACGACCGGTGGTGCTCCACCGCGCACGACACCGCGCGGGCCTGGTTCAGCTGCGCGGCCCACACCCAGTCCTCGAACCCGGACGGCACCCCCGTGTGCGGGGCCATGCCGCGGTCGAGCTTGCCGTTGCCGTCCAGCGCCTTCTGGTGCGCCAGGAACGCCGGCGACGTCGCCGACCGCTGGTCGGCGGGCAGGAACTCCGCGATGGTCGCCAGCGTCGGCGGCGCCTGGTAGCCGAACTCCGCGCAGAAGCGGGGGACCCGGTCGCGGTAGTGCGGCCAGCCCAGCCGGTTCCACACGTCCCACTCGTGGTTGGTGCCGTGGTCGGGGTCGTTGGGGTGCAGGCCCTCCGGGCTCGTCGGGCTGCCCGGCTGGTACGGCCGGGTCCCGTCCAGCTCGGCCAGCAGCGCCGGGAACAGGTCGCGGTAGTAGCCCGCGCCCCACGTCGAGGACCCCAGCTCCTCCTTCCACCCCCAGTCCTCGTGGCCCTGCAGGTTCTCGTTGCCGCCGCTCCAGACGGCCAGGGACGGGTGGTGGGCCAGCCGGGTGACGTTGTCGCGGACCTCGGCCTCGAACTCGGTCCGCAACGGGTCCTCCTCGGCGTAGGCGGCGCAGGCCAGCGGGAAGTCCTGCCACACCAGCAGACCACGTTCGTCGCACAGGCGGTAGAAGTCCTCGCTCTCCCACAGCCCCCCGCCCCAGACCCGCACCAGGTTGCAGTGCGCGTCGACGGCGTCGTCCAGGGCCGCGGCGTACCGGCCGGCGTCCAGCCGGGTCAGCAGGTGGTCGCGCGGGATCCAGTTCACCCCCCGCGCGAACACCGGCGTCCCGTTGACCACCACGACGGTGCGGGTGCCGAACTCGTCGGGGGAGTCGTCGATGCGCACGTCGCGGAACCCGGTGCGGAGCCCGCGCTCGTCCAGCGGCGTCCCGTCCTGCGCGCACAACCGGACCGCGACGTCGACCAGCGGCTGCTCGCCGTACCCGCGCGGCCACCAGACCGGCGCGTCGGGCACCTGCACCTCCAGGACGGCGCCGGTGGTCCGGGGGTCGAGCTCGGTGGTGGTCGCCCCGTGCGCGCCGAGGTCGACGTGCACCGCCAGGGCGGTCGCCGCCTCCAGGCCGGAGCGCTCGACCTCGACGTGGACCCGCAGCCGGCCCGTGGTCCCCTCCAGCGTCGCGAGCGGCCGGACGGTCGCCAGCCGCGCGGTCCGCCAGCGCCGCACCGTGACCGGCCGCCAGATCCCGGCGGTCTGCAGGTCCGGTCCCCAGTCCCAGCCGAAGCTGCAGGCCATCTTGCGGACGGCGTTGTAGGGGTGGTCGTAGGTGCGGGGGCGGGCCCCGATGTCCTTCTCGACCGACTCGGCGTGCTCCAGGGCGGAGTCGAACCGCACGACGAGGTCCCCGCCCCGGTGGCCGGTGACGTCGAAGCGGTGGGTGCGGTGCATGTTCACGGTCCGGCCCAGCTCGGTCCCGCCGAGGGTGACGGTGGCGACGGTGTCCAGGCCGTCGAACCGCAGCTCGACGCGTTCGCCGGGGGCCGCGGCGGTGTCCAGAGTGGTCCGGTACTCCCAGGCGCTGCGGTGCAGCCAGCGCAGCGCCGCCTCGTTCTCCCCCACGTAGGGGTCGGGGACCAGGCCGGCGGTGAGCAGGTCGGTGTGCACCGTGCCCGGCACCTGCGCCGGGATCCGGCCGGCCCGGTCGACCTCGGCGGGGACCTCCCCGCCCGCCGGCCGCAGGGTCCAGCCGTCGTGCAGTGCGCGTACGTCCACTGGGGGTCCGTCCTCTCGTCGTGGCACGGGCGGTCAGCCGACGGCCGCGGTGGGGGCGCCGTGCTCGACCCAGGCGCGCAGGTGGTGGTCGTAGCAGACGCTGTTGTCGATGGCCGAGCGGTCGGCGACGGTCTCGGTCGCCACGACCTTGCCGACGCGCTCGGGGTCGGGCGCGGCCTGCGCCAGCAGCTTCGTGTAGTCGTGGTGCGGGTCGAGGATCACCGCGTCGGCCGGGCCGCGCTCGACGACGCGGCCGCGGTACAGGACGAGGATCTCGTCGGAGAAGTGCCGGGCCGTGGCCAGGTCGTGGGTGATGTAGAGGACCGCGAGGTCCTCCTCGCGCTGGAGCCGGGCCAGCAGGTTCAGCACCCCGAGCCGGATCGACACGTCGAGCATCGAGACGGGTTCGTCGGCGATGAGCACCTTCGCGCCCGGGGCCAGCGCGCGGGCGATGGCCACGCGCTGGCGCTGGCCGCCGGACAGCTCGTGCGGCCGGCGGGCGGCGACCACGTCGGCGGGGGTGAGGTTGACGCGCTCGAGCATCTCCAGGACGCGCTCGTGCGTCTGCGCCGCCCCCTTCGTCCGGCCGTGCAGCAGCAGCGGCCGGGCGATGTGGTGGCCCACGGAGTGGAACGGGTTGAGCGAGGCGAAGGGGTCCTGGAACACCATCTGCACCTGCCGCCGGTAGACCGACCCCACGACGGGGGTGCCGTCGGGCAGCCGCACGTCGACGCGGCCCGAGCTGGGCGTCTCCAGCCGGGTGAGGAGCTTGGCGATGGTCGACTTGCCGGACCCCGACTCCCCGACGAGGGCGACCGTGCGGCGGGGGAGCAGGTCGAAGCTGACCCGGTCGACGGCGCGGAAGGGGGTGCGGCGCAGCCCCTTGCGCAGGCCGTAGTCCTTGGTGAGGTCGGTCACCGAGACGCTGGTCACGCGATCTCCTCGGTCAGTCCCGCGATCGGCTCGCCGGAGCGGATGAACGACCCGCGGTCGCCGGACAGGCTCGGGAAGGAGCCGAGCAGCCTGCGGGTGTAGGGGTGGGCGGCGTCGCGGTAGAGGGTGTCGGCGGTGTCGAGCTCGACGATCTCGCCGTGCCGCATGACGGCGATGCGGTCGCTGATCTCCAGCAGCAGCGGCAGGTCGTGGGTGATGAACACGACCGCGAACCGCATCTCGTCGCGCAGCCGCACGATCTCGCGCAGGATGTCGCGCTGGACGACGACGTCGAGCGCCGTCGTCGGCTCGTCCATGATCATCACCTGGGGTTCCAGGAGCATGGCCATGGCGATCATCACCCGCTGGCGCATGCCGCCGGACAGCTCGTGCGGGTAGGCCCGCAGCCGGTTCGCGTCGACGCCGACGCGTTCGAGGACCTCGCCGGAGCGGGCCCGGCGGGCCCGCTTGTCCAGGCCCGGGGCGTGGGCCCGCAGGGTGTCGTCGAGCTGGGCGCCGATCGCGCGGACGGGGTTGAGGGCGTTCATGGCCCCCTGGAACACCATCGACAGCTTCGACCAGCGGAACCGGCGCAGCTCCTCGTCGTCCAGGCCGAGCACGTCGACGTCCCGGCCGGTGGCGGCGTCGTGCAGGACGACCGTGCCCGAGGCGATGCGGGCCGGTGGCTGGTGCAGCCGGTTGACGGCGTAGGCCAGGGTCGTCTTCCCGCACCCGGACTCCCCGGCCAGGCCCAGGATCTCCCCGCGGTGCAGGTCGAAGCCGGCCGAGGCGACCGCGGTCACCGGGTTCTCGGTCTCGTAGACGACCGTGACGTCGCGGACCTCCAGCACCACGTCGTTCACCGCTGCCCCTTCCTCTCGGCCTTCGCGATCGCCCGGGTGCGCTTGCGGTGCAGCCGGACGTTCTTCAACTTGGGGTTGACGATCTCGTCGATCGAGAAGTTGACCAGCGACAGCCCGGTGCCCAGCAGGGCGATGAGCAGACCCGGGGGCAGGAACCACCACCAGGCGCCGAGCGGGAGCGCGAACCCGTTCTGGGCGTAGAACAGCATCGTGCCCAGCGTCGAGGACCCCGACGCGCCCAGCCCCAGGAACGACAGCCCGGCCTCGCCGAGCACCGCCGCGATGACGGCGAAGACGAACTGGGAGGCCAGGACGGGCAGCAGGTTCGGCAGGATCTCCACGACGATGACCCGCCAGGCGCGTTCGCCGGACAGCCGCGACGCCGCGACGTACTCGCGGTTGCGGACCGAGAGCGTCTGCGCCCGCAGCACCCGGGCCGAGGCGGCCCAGCTGGTCAGGGCCAGCACGACCGCGATGGTCCACAGCCCCCGGCTCTCGCGCGGGACGAACCCGGAGATGACGATGACCAGCGGCAGGCCGGGGATGACGAGGAACACGTTGGTCAGCAGGGAGAAGACCTCGTCGGCGGCGCCGCCGAGGTAGGCGCCGTAGATGCCGAAGAAGGCCGACAGCGCGGTCGCCAGGATCCCGACGAGGAACCCGATCTGCAGCGACCCGCGGGTGGCGTGGGCGAGCTGGGCCAGGACGTCCTGACCGGTCTGCGTCGTGCCCAGCCACAGCTCGCTCGTGGGGCCGGCCAGCCCGGTGTCGCGGATGGCGTCCGGGTCGCCGACGAGCAGCGGGCCGATCAGCCCGAACAGGCAGATCCCGAGGACCAGGGCGAGGCCGACGGCGAGCCAGGGGGTCATGGTCGGGACCAGCAGGCGCCAGGCCGGGACCGGTTTCCCCGACGGCGCCGGGGCCGGCAGCGCCGCCTCGACGGGGACGGTGTTCGTCACGGTTCCTCCGGTCCTCAGCGGGCGCGGGTGCGCGGGTCGATGAGCGTGTAGAGCAGGTCGACGACGAGGTTGGCGCCCAGGACCGCGAGGGTGATGAACAGGAACACGCCCTGCATCAGCGCGTAGTCGTTGTTCGTCACCGCCGCCAGCAGCCGGGAGCCGATGCCCGGGTAGGAGAACACCTGCTCGGTGACCACCGACCCGGACACGACGAACGCCAGCGAGATCGCGAACCCGGCCACCGAGGGCAGGACCGCGTTGCGGGCGGCGTAGTCGCGCAGGATCCACCGGTTCGGCAGCCCCTTGGCCCGGGCCGTCGTGACGTAGTCCTCCGACAGGGTGGAGACCATCATGTTCCGCATGCCCAGCAGCCAGCCGCCCACGGAGGCGACGACGATGGTCAGCGCCGGCAGGAAGCCGTAGTAGACCGCCGAGCCGATGAACTCCGCGTTCCAGCCCGGCGACAGGACGACGTCGTAGCCGCCCTGCGCCGGGAACAGGCCCATGATCCGTGAGAGCAGGTAGACGAGCACCAGCGACAGCCAGAAGTACGGCACGGCCGCCAGCAGCGTCGTGGCGGGCACCATCGAGTCCAGCCAGGTGCCCGGCCGCCACCCGACGAACGCCCCGAGCAGCACCCCGAGGACCGCGGCGATGGCGGTGGCCAGGCCGATGAGGACGACCGTCCACGGCATCGACGCCGAGATGACGTCGGTGACGGGGGCGGGGAAGTAGCTGATGGACGTCCCCAGGTCGCCGCGGAAGATGTTGCCCAGGTAGGTCCAGTACTGCGACAGCAGCGACGCGTCGGTGTCGCCGCCCAGCAGCGTGGCGTACGCCTTGCGGGTCTCGGGGGTGATGACCGTGCCGCGCTGGCTGAGCTTGGCCAGCAGGATGTCCACCGGGTCCCCGGGCAGCAGCCGGGGGATGACGAAGTTCAGCGTCAGCGCCGCCCAGAAGGCGATCGCGTAGAAGCCGAGCTTGCGGAGCAGGTAGTTCACGACGTCAGCTCGCGGCCTTGGGCGTGAGGGTCTTGAAGATCTCGGCCGCGTCGAAGTCGGACCACACCGCGGGGAACGCGTACTGGTCGTCGTTCGTGGGCCAGCCGGAGAACTTCGCCACGTTCCAGACGCTGGTGTTGGAGCCGGTCATGACCGGGATGTAGGGCATCTGGGTCGCGACGGCGCTCTGGATGACGTCGAACCGGGCCTGGCGGCCGGCGGTGTCCTCCGGGGACAGCGTCTGCAGCTCGTCCAGGGCGGCGTCGACGGCGGGGTCGGAGAACCGGGAGTAGTTGTTGCCGTTGGCCTTGGTGCCCACCGGGGCGGTCATCCGGCCGTCGTAGAAGTAGCTGTAGAGGTAGAACGGGTCGGGGGCCGGACCCTGCCACAGCGAGTCGATGGCGAGCTCGAAGTTCCCCTTGAACCGCTTGTCGGTCCACTCGTTCCAGGAGGACTGGGCCGTCTCGACCTGGATGCCGGCGGCCTTCGCCTGGGCGGCGATGGTCTGGATGGCGGTGATGTAGTCGGTCCAGCCGGTGACGACCTCGATGGTCAGCGTGAGCTTCTGCCCGTCCTTGGCGTAGATGCCGTCGGGGCCCTTGGCCCAGCCCGCGGCCTCCAGGATCCGGGCGGAGGTCTCCGGTTCGGCGGTGGCGGGGGCGACCTTCGGCTCCACCTGCGCCGAGATGGTGTCGGCCTGGGTGCTGGTCAGCGCCATGCTCGGGGAGATCTCCGTGGCGGTGTCCTGGAAGGCCAGCTTGTTCAGCTGGGTGCGGTCGATGGCGTGGAAGAGGGCCTGCCGCACGGCGGGGTCGGTCTGCGGTCCCTCGCAGCCCAGGGCGGCGTTCGCGCAGGCGCCGAGGACCATCTGGTTCTGCGAGACGGACCCGGTGTCGTAGTTCGGGAAGTTCTTGTTCGTGTTGGCCATGTCGGGGATCGGGCCGGTCTGCCAGTCGATCGTGCCGGCCGCGATGGCGTCGGCGCCGGCCTGGTTGCCCGAGAGGGCCAGGAAGCGGACCTTGGAGACCTTCGGCGCCCCGCCCCAGTACTTCGGGTTGGCGTCCATGGTGAAGGCCTGGCCCTTGAACTCGCTGAGGGTGTAGGCGCCCGTCCCGACCGGCTCCTCCAGGACGTCGGCCTCGGGGTCGATGTCCTTCCACAGGTGCTCGGGCACGATGACGATGGTGCTGAGCACGTCCGGCCCGGAGGTGTAGGCGGGTTCGGCCCAGGTGAAGGTGACGTGGGTGTCGTCGACCTTGGTGACGGTGCCGTCGAAACCGGTGCTGTTGAGGGCCTCGTGGTCCAGCAGCATCTGGAAGGTGAAGACGACGTCGTCGGCGGTGAAGGCCTCGCCGTCGGACCAGGTGGCCCCCTCGCGCAGGGTGACGCTGAGCTCGGTCCCGGCGTCGTTCCAGGCGTACTCGGTGCCCAGCAGGGGCTTGGGCTCGGCGTCGGCGGCCGTCTTGTTGATGAAGAACAGCGGCTCGAAGATCAGGCCGGCGCCGCCGATGTCGGAGGGGGAGTAGGGGTTGAAGTTGACCTGGTAGTCACCGGCCTGGCCGGTGTAGGCGACCAGCGTCGTGCCGCTGTCCCCGCTGTCGGCGCCGGCGGAGCAGCCGGCGGTGAGCAGGAGGGTGGCTGCGGCCCCGGCGGTGAGGAACCGGGTGAGGCGGGTGGTCCGGTGGGACGTGCGACGGGGCATGTGGAGTCCTCGGTCTGCGGCCGCAGCTCGCGGCGGTGCGAGTGCCGGACCGCCCCGCGGGCACCCCCATCGGTGGGCGGGTGGAACTCGGTCCGTCTGTGAGCAACTTAATTAAGTTGATGAAGTCTCGTCAAGGGTGCGGTTCCCGCCGCCGGGGCGCACTAGAGTCGGCGGGCAGCCGGACCGCCGGCACGTGGCGAGGAGCGGTGATGACGTCCGTCGACGACCCCGGGGTGGTGCGCCGCCCCGCCCGCGGTGGCGCGCGCGAGCGGCTGCTCGACGCCCTGCGCGCCTCCGGGCCCGTCAGCCGCGTCGAGCTCGCCGCCCTGACGGGCCTGACCGAGGCGTCGGTCTCGACCACCGTGAAGCGGCTGCTGTCCGAGGGGGTCGTGGCCGAGGTCGGCCGCGCCCCCACCGGCGGCAAGCCGCGGACCCTGCTCCAGCTCGACCCCGGCGGCCGCACCGCCGTGGGCATCGACCTGGCCACCACCACCGTCACCTACGTCCTGACCAGCCAGACCGGCGGCATCCTGGCCCGGCTGACCCGCCGCGTCGCGCCCACCGCCGACGCCGCCGACCTCGCGACCCGGCTCGCCGCGGACGTCGACCGGCTGCTGGGCGGCAGCGGGAGCTCCCGCGAGACGTGCCTGGGCATCGGGTTGGTCTGGGGCGGCCCCGACGGCGGGCTGCTGCGGCGCACCGGCGGCGGGTCCGGGACCGCCGAGGGCGCACCGGTGGACGGGGAGGAGCTGCGCCGCGCGCTGAGCGGGGCGACCGGCTGGCCCGTGCTCGTCGAGAACGACGCGACCGCCGCCGCCGTCGGGGAGTACTGGGTGGCCCGCGTCGACGCCTCCCGCTCGTTCGCGGCGCTGTACTGCGGCGCCGGGATCGGGGCCGGGATCGTCCTGGACGGGGTCGCCCTGCGCGGCGCGCGGGGGATGGCCGGGGAGTTCGGTCACGTCTGCGTCGACGTCGACGGCCCGGCCTGCCGGTGCGGTTCGGCCGGCTGCCTGGAGGTCGTCGCCGGGCCCGAGGCCGTCGTCCGCCGCGCGCTGCAGGACCCCCGGGCCCGGGCCGAGGCTTCCCTGCGGGAGTCCTCCCGCCGGGCCCTGACGACCGACTTCGCGGCGATCGCCCGCGCCGCGCGGTCGGGCGGCGCCGGCTGCCGGGCGCTGCTGGACCACTCGGCCCGGTACGTCGCCGTCGCCGCCGAGAACCTCGTGAACCTGCTCGACCTCGACCTGCTCGTCCTGACCGGGCCCGGCTTCGCCGCCGCCCCCGCGATCTACGGCGCGGCGATCACCGACCGAGTGGGGTCGGCGCGCTCGCGCGTGTGGGGGCGCGCGGTGACCGTGACCGTGTCGTCGGCCGCCGCGACCGCCCCGGCCGTCGGGGCGGCCGCCCTGCTGCTGCAGGAACGCCTCACCCGCTGAGCCGGGCCAGCAGGCTGAAGGAGTTCGGCAACCGGCCCCGCCAGGCCGCGGCGTCCACGTCGCCCATCCGCCAGAACGGCTCGGGGTGCTCTTCGAGGACCTCGACGCCCAGGCCGGCGCCCAGGACGGCCGTCACGATCCCGGCGAACGTGTGCTGCCGCTCGACGGCGCCGAAACCGGGGAAGGAGTCGTTGACGTGCGAGGCGGCGAAGTAGTCGCGGTCGGGGCGGATGCGGGGGGTGTCCTCGTCCCAGGAGTACAGCGGCACCATCGGGTGCGACTCGTGGACGAACAGGTGCCCGCCCGGGCGCAGCACGCGCGCCACCTCCGCCGCCCACGCGCCCAGGTCGGCCACCCACACCAGCGCCCCCTTGCCGGTGTAGACCAGGTCGAAGGCGTCGTCCGGCACCGGGAACGGCGGGACGTCGGCGCGGACGTACCGCACCGGGTGGCCGAGCTCGTCGGCGCGGCGCTGCGCCCACGCGACGGCCCGCTCGTCGTAGTCCAGCCCGAGCACCGTCGCCGCGCCCGCCCGCACCAGCGCGACGTCGTCGACGCCGTTGCCGCTCATCGGGTGCAGGACGTCGGGGCCGGCCGTGAGGACCGGGGCGAGGATCCGCCGCTCCACGGCGAACAGCTCGGCGGTGCGGGCCTGGGCCAGGAACTGCTCGTGCTCGCGGACGTACTTCCCGGCCGCCTGCGCCCACGCCCGCCGGGTCCGCTCGTGGTCGTCCACGCCGCACCACCCTGGTGCACTCCGCGGCCGGGCGCCAGGGGTTTCCCCGGCCACCCGTGCGGGGTCAGACCGTCCAGGCCGCCCGGAACGCCTCGACCGCCGCGCGGCTGTCCCCGGACGCGAACGCCTCCAGGGCGACCACGCCGCGGTACCCGACCGCGTGCAGCGCCGCCGCGAGCGCCGGGTGGTTCAGCTCGCCGGTGCCCGGCTCGCACCGCCCCGGGACGTCGGCCACCTGCACCTCACCCAGCCACGGCGCGCACGCACCGATCAGCTCGATCAGGTTCCCCTCCCCGATCTGGGCGTGGTACAGGTCCAGGTTCACCCGCAGGTGTGGGCTGTCGACCGCCGCGACCAGCGCCCGCACGTCCGCCGCCGCCGCGAACGGCGTCCCCGGGTGGTCCACCGCCCGGTTCAGGTTCTCCAGCACGAACACCACGTCGTGCCGCTCACCCAGTTCCGCGACCCGGCGCAGCGTCCGCTCGGCGGCCAGCCACATCGGGCCCGTCACCACCTCCACCGGCCGCACCGGCAGCCCCCGGTCGTCCAGGCCGGTGCCGTGCAGGTTCAGCACCGGGCGCCCCAGGGCGCGGGACGCCGCGATCGACCGTTCGGCGCTGGCGAGGAGGCGGTCGGCGCCGTCGGGGTCGACGAGCTCGCCCTCGACGTACCCGGTCATCGACGTGAACGTCGCGCCGGTGGCGGCCAGCTCGTCGAGGTCCTTCGTCCACCAGTCCCAGATCTCCACGCCGAAACCGGCGGCGTGCAGGACCGCGACGCGCTCGGCGAGGGGGAGGTCGAGGAACACCGTCTCGGCGCACACGGACAGGTTCACCGGACGCGCCCGTCGACGGTCGCGGCGGCCACCCGGGGATCGACCGGCCCGCCGGAGCGGACGGAGGCGATGCAGGACAACGCGATCGACAGCGCCCGGCGCGCGTCGTGGCCCGTGACGGCCGGTTCCCGGCCCTCGCGCACGGCGGCGGCGAACTCCGCGAGCTCACCGGCGTAGGCGTCGCCGAACAGCTCGACGTCGCCGCGGGGGGTGTCGGTGTGGCGGCCGCCGGCATCGGAGACGGCGAGGGCGTGGCGCGGCTGCCCGCCGATCTCGAGGCGGCCCGCGGAGCCGAACACCTCCCCGCGCACGTCGTAGCCGTAGCTGGCGGAGAAGTTCGCCTCGGCGGTGGCGAGGGCGCCGTTGTCGAAGCGGACGGTGACGACGGCCGTGTCGAGCAGGCCGGCGTCCTTGAACTCCGGCGCGACGAGCGCGTCGGCGACGGCGTACACCGAGACCGGTTCGGCGCCGGGGTTCAGCCACAGCAGCGTGTCGAAGTCGTGGATCAGGGTGAGCAGGAAGACCGCCCAGGCCGGGACCCGGCCGTAGTCGGGCAGGCCGGGGTCGCGGGTCAGGGACCGCAGCAGGTACGGGGTGCCGACGCGGCCGTCCTCGACGGCGGCGCGGGCGGCGGCGAACTCGGGGGCGAAGCGGCGGTTGAAACCGACCTGGAACGCGACGCCCGCGGCGGCGGTGGCGGCGATGCCGCGGTCGACCTCGGCCAGGGACAGCCCGGCGGGTTTCTCGCAGAACACGCCCTTGCCGGCGCGGGCGGCCTGCTCGACGAGGTCGGCGTGGGCCTCGGTGGTGGCGGTGACGACGACGGCGTCGACGCCCGGGTCGGCGAGCAGGTCCGCGACCTCGGCGTACCCGGTCGCGCCGAGCGGGGAGGCCAGGGCGTCCGCCGCGCCCGGGCGGGGGTCGGCGACGGCGGCGAGGCGGGCGCCGGGGACGCGGGTGGCGAGGAGGTGGGCGTGCGAACTGCCGATGCGGCCGGCGCCGATGAGGCCGACTCCGACGGGCTGGACTGCGGACATGCGATCGCCTCTCCGTGGGTGTCCCTAGAGCGCTCTAGGGCTAGACCGCTCTAGGCTCGCGTGGTCGCGGCGTCCCGTCAAGCGGCCCGTTAGGGTGAGCGCGGACCCGGGGAGGGGCGCGTGGAGCAGGTGACGATGGCCGACGTGGCCGCCCGGGCCGGGGTGTCCCGCGCCCTCGTGTCCATCGTGATGCGCGGCGTCCCCGGAGCCAGCCCCGCCAACCGCGAACGCGTCCTGCGCGCCGCCGCCGAGCTCGACTACCACCCCGACCAGCGGGCCCGGCTCCTCGGCTCCGGCCGCAGCCGCACCCTCGGCGTCGTCCACGGCCTGCACGAGCCGTTCCACGGCGACCTGCTCGAAGCGCTGTACGCCACCGTCGGCGCCGGCCCCTGGCGGATCGCCCTCGAACCCCGCGGCCGCACCCGCGACGAGGCCCGGGCCGTCCGCGCCCTGCTCGACCAGCGCGCCGAAGCCCTCCTCCTGCTCGGCCCCGCCCTGCCCACCGCCGACCTCACCGACCTCGCCGCCCGCGTCCCCGTCGTCGTCCTCGCCCGCGCCGTCCGCAGCAGCACCGTCGCCGTCGTCCGCACCGACGACGACGCCGCCGCCCGCACCGCCGTCGACCACCTCGCCGGCCTCGGCCACCGCCGCATCGTGCACCTGCACGGCGGCCGCGCCCCCGGCGCCGCCGAACGCCGCGCCGGCTACCGCGCCGCCGTCACCGCCGCCGGCCTGCACCCCGAGCTGGTCACCGGCGACACCGCCGCCGACGCCCTCGCCACCGACCCGCCCGACGCCGTCCTCGCCTTCAACGACGAGACCGCCGCCGCCCTCATGCACACCCTCCGCGCCCGCGGCCTCGCCGTCCCCGGCGACGTGTCCGTCGTCGGCTTCGACGACAGCTCCGTCGCCGCCCTGCCCACCGTGTCGCTCACGACCGTCGGCCAGGACGCCGCCGCCCTCGCCCGGCACGCCGTCGAGCAGGCCGAAGCCCGCGTCGAAGGCACCGGCGAGGCGCGCCGCGAGGTCGTCGTCGCGCCCCGGCTCGTCGTGCGGGGGAGCACCCGGGCCCGCTGAGGGGGAGTGGAGGGGGCCAGGGGCGTCTGCGATGATGACGCCGGACCTCCGGGTCCGGGGCCTCTAGCTCAATCGGCAGAGCAGCGGACTTTTAATCCGCGGGTTCAGGGTTCGATCCCCTGGGGGCCCACCTCCCTGACCTGCACCGACGCCGGCTCCACGGCACCGCTGGTCTGACTCGACGGCAGCACGCGACGGCAACGTGGGTCTACGTCCTCCGGCTTCGACCAGGAGTCCCGCCGTCTCGTTCCGAGAGAACGGCGCCCCGTGAGAACGCCGTCCAGCGGCACGTCGAGACGTCGATGCTCGATGCGCTGGTCGTCAGGCTCCTCGTCCACTGACGTCGGAAGAGTCCACTTCGTCCGACGAAGGGGATGGAGATCGACGAGGTGAGCCGAGAGCCAGGGCGCTGGGTGAGCAGGGCGTCAGCGGATCTTGAGGCACGACGTCGTCAGTCCCGGTCAGCGAGCACGGGAACCACAGCATCGGCCACGATGCTGGGATGAGCGCCAGTCTCCTCAGCCCCGACCGGCTCTGGACGCGGGCGGAGGTGCTCGCACGTCCTACCCCTGTCCCGGCGGCGAACGGTGTGTACGCCTGGTACTTCGACACCGCCCCATCCGTCGTGCCGGTCGACGGGTGCCACCAGGTCGATGGGATGGCGCTGCTGTACGTCGGCATCTCACCCAAGCGGCCACCCGCCAACGGCGGCCCGGTGAGCAAGCAGACGTTGCGTAGCCGGGTGCGGTACCACTACCGCGGCAACGCCTACGGCTCCACGCTGCGGTTGACGCTCGGCGTCCTCCTGGCCGACGAGCTCGGCATCGGTCTGCGCCGCGTCGGCAGCACCGGCAACCGGCTGACGTTCAGCGACGGCGAGGCGGTGCTCAACGAGTGGATGGCCGCACACGCCCGGGTCTGTTGGGTCGAAGACCCACGACCGTGGCTGACGGAGACGAAGCTCATCGAGGGCGTGGACCTGCCGCTCAACCTCTTGCAGAACGCCCACGGCAGCTTCTACGCCCAGCTGAGTCAGGCGCGAGCTCGGCAGAGGGAGCTGGCTCGGTCATTGCCGGTTCTGCCGCGTTGATGTCACCGATCTCAGGAGGTCACGGCCCAGGCTGTGCCGGCGTGCCCCTCGGTCGTCAGGTGCACCACGTCACGCAGGAAGGACCTGCGCTGCTCGGCGGTCTTGGCCTCCGCACGGCCAGGAGCGCGCATGGTGAGCTGCAGGCTCCTCTTGAGCGGGTGCGGCGAAGCCATGATCGCTTCGTTGCGGGCGTCGAGAGCCTGCACCTCCGTCTCGGTGGGACGACGGTTGCTCTTGGCCAGGTTGCACCCCGCGCACGCCACGACGAGGTTCCACACCGCGTTGAGGTCCGGCCCACGCCAGGACCCGGTCCTCATCCACGAGTACGGGAAGACGTGGTCCACGTGGACGTCACGCTTCAGAGTGGTCAGCGTCTGGTGGCAGTAGAAGCAACGGCCGTGTTGAAAGCCCACGAGCGCATGCCGCGCGGAGGCCACGTGCGCGCGGCGGATGATCGGTGCCTGCAGCGCCTCCCCGTCCGCGGACAGCACCACACCACTGCGCAGCAAGGACGTGCCAATACCGGCGTCGAAGGAGGTCTCCACGATGGACCAGCGGGCGTCCAGTTCGTCGCTCAGCACCGCGGCGCCGGCGGCGACCTGGCGCAGCTCCGGCGTCAGGTGCACCCGACGGTCCTTGCCGCGCCCGCGCACCTCGTAGAAGGTGTGCCCCACGGTGCTGCTCGCCGACCCGTTGTCGCGCAGGTTGTGGAACTTCTGCATGACCATCGCCGGCATCGACGTGACCGCAGCTTCGAGCAGCCGCTGCGTGGGCTGCCCGGCCGCCAGGCTCGCCTCGGCTTCCTCGACGGCGATGCTGAGGAAGTCCGAGGCCGCGAGCTCCTGCTTGGCCGAGACTTGCGGGTAG
The DNA here is from genome assembly GCF_050871975.1 of Kineococcus rugosus. Taxonomy (NCBI): domain Bacteria; kingdom Bacillati; phylum Actinomycetota; class Actinomycetes; order Kineosporiales; family Kineosporiaceae; genus Kineococcus; species Kineococcus rugosus. The sequence continues at coordinate 59,978 of NZ_JBJLSJ010000016.1, forward strand.
CGCTGAGCCCGACGCACCAGTGCCATCGCGTACGGGGCGGCCAGCTCCGCCACGGTGAGGTCGTCGCGTCCCTCACCGGCGGCCTGCAGCAGCGCCTCACCGAGGGCGAACTTGTAGGTGCGCGAATTGGCGCCCATCAGCACCGCTAGACGCCATGACGACTGCGCTGTCGGCTCACTCCGATAGAACTCCACCCACCCAGCATGCCAAGCAGGACCGACACGCCAGGAAGTGAGAGGCCAGTGGGCAAGCTCGTCCGCGACCGCATCCCCGAGCTCATCCGCGCCCGAGGCGCCGAACCTGTCACTCGTGTGCTCGACGAGGCTGAGTACGACACCGCCTTACGCGACAAGCTCGTCGAGGAGGCGCAGGAGCTCCGCAACGCCAGCAGCTCCGGCGAGCTCCTCGCCGAAGCCGCCGACGTCTACGAGGTCCTCGCGGCTCTAGCCGACCGGCTGGGTGTCGACCTCGGCACCATTGCTCAAGCAGCTCAACACAAGCGCGCTGAGCGTGGCGCCTTCGAGGAGCGCATCTGGCTCGAGTCCTACTGAGCGCCCCGCAGCACTGCTGTGAGAACTTTCTCTACTCCGTCAAGGCGGCGGGCGAAGCCCGCCCGCCGCTGGACGCAGCATTGCTCACCACCCTGCGCGCGGCCTGACGGCCGTGCTTGCGCGGCTCGCGCGCTGCGCCTAGCAGCATTGTGACGTGTTGCCGCCACAACCTCCGGAGAGAAAAGACGCCCACCGGCCAAGTAGTACCAGGGGCTCCCGCCCCTGGACCCCGGCTGCGCTGCACAGATGCGCGCACGATTTGGGTGCAGCTAACCCAGCCACCGCGCATCTGCGCACCGCCTCAATGACCACCATCGGCGCCCACGCGCACGTTTGCCCAGGCCACTGTGAGATGCTCGCGGACGGACCGGGATTGCCGATGGCTTACGCCCTTGGCTTTTTGCATTGTTGCGGGATGGGGCTCGTAAGCCAATAGAGTCTAAGCATGTCGGTACCGGTGTTGCCTGAAGCGATGTTGGCTATAGCTGTCGATGCAAACGCCATGCCACATGGTCAACTTGATCTTGAACGTATCCGTGAACTTTTGAACTAGTGCGCGCTAAAGGGTGCGACGATATGGAGGTCTGGGTCCCTGAGCCCGTGCTTTGGGAATGGGCTGAACATGCACACGCTCGCACGGTCTCAGCCTGGTCTCAGGTCAAGACGGCTATGCGACAGGTCGCAGTGACGGAGCTGCTATCCCAAGTCGTCCCCGAGCTGCCTACGTTTCTTCAGGACGTCGAAGAAGTGGTCGCAATTTTCGAGGGAAAACTCTTAAAAGCTGGCGCTAACATTCTTCACCTGTAAGCATTTCCGGAGGCGGCGATCAGTGCGATCCGGGACCAGGTGCTGGGGTTGAAGGCGGGGCGCACTAAGAGCGATAGAACCAAGGGTGCGGTCAAGACGGGAGCATCAGACTCGGCGTCCTTCCGTCTCGTCGAAGCGGCCGCCGGCGGCGACCTTGATCGAGTCGCTCTTTGGAGCTCCGGTAGAGATGCGTGTGAACATTTTAATGGAACGAACCTGACCATCATTGGTGCCTGGGTTGCTCTGCAGACGGCACTGTATGGCATGGTCGCCGCGCCTGAGCTTTAGGTCGAGGAGATCACCGAGGTTCTGCGCGACCTCCCTGGAAGTCCAAGTGCTGACGGACTAGGCGTGACAATCTTGACAGCTGGGTTCGATGTGTCGGGTCTGCGCGAAACGTTCGGTTATTCTTTTCACCCAATTGCCCCTGCTCAGGCCACTATTGAGCAAGTCCGTGAGGTCTTGTCGGTGCAGAGCGTGGACGTTGCGCCTGATGGACTCATCGCCCAGGCTGTGGCCTCAGTTTACGTCGACGCGCGTATTGAAGTTCAGTGGTGGAACGATGTGCAGGACTCTCTGGAGTCAGACTGATCTGAATTTTCCTGGTTTCCCGCAGAAATTGAGTTCGTCTTAAAGAAGGTAGAGGATGAATGGATTTTTCACGTCTGGTCTGTTCGCTTCACCTGAGTCGAATTGATCGGTGCTCTTCGCTGCATCCTCTCTGGTCGCGGCGTCCTCTTCAGGTTTCTGGGGACAGAAGGACGTAGGGCGTCTGGGTGACTATGAGGAAATATCGAGCGGTTTCACCCCAAGAAACGCATCGGTGTAGCTTTCGTCGGGAAACGACCCGTGCAGGATCACTTTTTTGGTCAGTTCAATCACAAGGTCCCGAGTGAGGCGGAGCTTGTCGGATGCGTCGGATTGTTCAATAAGATCGCCATGGGCTGACTTGCTGCGCAATCCGTAAAATGAGTTTAGAAGGTTATATACTTCTTTTCTGCGGGTAGGATCGTTTGAGGCAAGAAAAGCGCCTCGCATACGCAGCTTGTAAGAGATTTCCCCCTCTTGCTGGGGGAAGAGGAGTGCCTCCAGGGCAATCCCGAGATCGAGAGCAACATCTTCTGTTAAGGTTCGCGACTTCGACTCATTCACCCTCCTCAGGGCGATCGAGGCGCGCTTGTTGGCCTTTCCTTTCAAGTTGAAGTATCCCTTGATGAGCGGCTGAATTGCTTGCTCTTCTACTGGATCATCCGTCACTTCAAATTGATGGTCATGAACCATGGCGGGGAAGCTGTACCCCCCTATCACGTCGGGCACCAAGAGGTCATCCTCTCCACCTTGATACCACTCGGCCACGATGGCAACTGCCTTGTCGGTCACCAGAGTGCAGCACAGGACGGCAGATTCTATAGGCGTCCTATCGGGCGTCCTGTTGCGTCCTCCAAAACTCTCATCTTGGGACACTACTGGGCCGATAGATATCTTGCGCACGATCGCCGCACTAGGCCTTACCTTTTGATGCCAATTGTCGACGGTTTCACTCACCGATGAGCGCGGCAGTTTCCCCCACGGGTAGAGAAAAAGATCCTGATCGATTTGAATGACATCTTTGAAGCGAAGACCCCAGATAGGAGCTACTTGCATTACTTCTGTGCGATTTACGGCCAGGGCTTCGATGAAGTCTTCCAGCGCCTTCTCGGGGCCGTCGACGCGTGCTCGCGCCAGGACTCGGTGCGCTAGTGTCGCCAAGGGCCAGGTTCCCCTGCTCCCTGGCCCTTGGCGGACGAACACTTCTTTGCTGGGATCCAAATTGGCTGCCACGGCTATCCCCTTCCCAAGAGTAGTCAGCTCACTCTCAGGAATACCGCCGACCATCTGTTTTTGATGTGCCAGGGATGCTGTCTTGCTTTCTTGATGCGCCAGGTGCGGAGAGTCGGTGGCAATCTCTGTCAAGCGGGCGACCTGATCAATCAGGTGTCGATGATTGGGCATGATTCGCTTCCGTCGGCGGGTCTCGCAAACTGGTTAACTGTCTAACACATCCATCGTGTCGGTCGTAGGTGTGGGCCCTGTGTGAGGCTGCTCGAGCGGATGACCCACCGGGGCATGCCGGTAGGGGGCTCAGCAAAGCTCTGAGCGGTACGTGACGGTCAGTCTCAGGCCGGGAACAGCGCCGATGCGGGCCCCACCGCACGTACTGGAGAGCATCTCAAGCTGCGGTCGTTGACGCACCGGCAAGTGTCCATCGGAGTGACAACGGACTCGGACGACCAGGGACTCACGGATGGAGCTGGAGGCGGCAATAAGGAAGGCGAGTCGCTGTGGACGTACCTGCGAAGCTTCGGCACGAAGAGCCGGCAAGCAGTGGACGTGGCCATCGAGTGATGGCTTTCGCCTGTGTCGGTGATCGTCACAGGTCCTCGCTGACGGCAACTGCGACGGCAACACGACGGCAGCCGCCCCGCCTCACCCGCACGCCGACGCACCGTCATCGCAGGTTAGCCGCCCTCCGCGGACCCCGGCGGACGGCCCTCCCGCTCCTTTAATCCGCGGGTTCAGTGTTCAAGCCACTGGGGGGCCACACTCCCTGACCTGCGTTAATGCGTCCTCAGAGGCACCTTCCCGGTGCCGCAGCGGCTGACGGCACCCTCTGTGGTGAGCGCGCCAGCCCCTCAGCAACGCGGTCCCGTCCACCGGGACCTGCACGCCGCCCGCCGCAGCACCTGGGGTGCGCCCGAGACCGACGGCGGATCCGCTGCACGATCAGGTGGCAGGTGCGGGGGATCTTCCGTCCCTCCCCGGGTAGGGGAGAGACGTGGGCAGGAGAACCAGCAGCACCCGGCACGTCGAGCGGTCCCAGGCGGTGGTCTGGCTGTGGCCCGGCGTGGCCGGCGCGGTGGCTCTGGCGGCGGCCCTGGTCCTGGCCCAGGTGCGCCCGGAGGAGAGTTCCACGGTGTCCCGGCTGGCCTGGCCCGGTGGGAACGACGCGGCCTCCACGATGCTGCAGGCGATCGCGGCCGCCTCCATCAGCGTCATCACGCTGACCTTCTCCCTCACCGTCGTGGCCCTGCAGCTGGCGTCGCAGCAGTTCTCCCCGCGCCTGTTGCGCGACTTCATGCGCGACCCCTGGACCAAGGCCGTCCTGGCGGTCCTGATCGCCACGTTCGCCTTCTCCCTGACGGTGCTGCGCGGGCTGCGCCCGGACCGGCCCCCACCGGCGGCGGCGCTGCTGGTGGCGTTCGTGCTGGGCATCGCCTCGATGGCGGCGGTGCTGGGGTTCATCAGCCACCTCACCCGGCTGCTGCGGGTGGACACGATGATGCTGAGCGTCCACGACGAGGCGGCGAGGGCGATCGACACCTTCTACCCCTCCCTGGGGGAACCGGAGCCGCGCCGCCCGGACAGGTCGGACCCGGACTGGGCCGCCGGGACGGGGGTCCCCGCCACGGGCAGCGGGTTCGTGCGCACGGTGGACGTCGCCGCTCTCGTGCGCGGCGCGCGCGAGCACGGTGCGTTCGTCTGGATCGACACCCGCCCCGGGGACCACGTGGTCACCGGCACCCCGCTGGCGACGGTGTGGGCGCCGGACCTGGACGAGCACGGCCACGGGGAGCTGGCTGAGCGGGTGCGCCGGGCGGTCGTGTGCGGGTACGAACGCACCGTCGAGCAGGACGCCGCCTTCGGCTTCCGCCAGCTCACCGACATCGCCGTCAAGGCCCTCTCACCCGGCATCAACGACCCCGTCACGGCCGCGCACTGCATCGGGCACACCGCCGACCTGCTGGTGCGGCTGACGGGCAAGTGGCTCGGGCCGACCGTGCACGAGGACGAGGAGGGCACCGCGCGGGCCGTCGTGCCTGACCGCGACCTGCGCTACTACCTGGACCTGGTGTGCGGGCAGGTGCGCCGCTACGGGCAGGGCGAGCCCACGGTGCTGGCCGCGCTGCTGCGCATGCTGCGCGACGTGGCCGCGGCCACCCGCGACTCGGGGCACCTGCAGGAGGTGGAACGCCAGGTGCGGCTGATCCTGGCGGAGGTGCCCGAGACGATGGTCGAGGCGGACACCGAGCAGGTGCACGACCTCGCCGAGCGGGTGCGCGCCGCGGCGGCGGGGGACGTGCGCGCCGCGTACCGCGACCGCGCCGGCGAGACTCGCTCGATCTGAAGGCGGCGGCGCGGCGGGAGGTGCCTCCACCGAGCCCGGCCGTCCCGGCCCCGCACGGGTGGACCGGGACCGTCAGCGGCGCGCCGCGCGTTCACCGGCGCGCCCGTGGGCCAGGCCGGTGGGGAACCCGAGGGTCGCCGGTTCCGCGGTGACCGGCCCACCGCAACACCCGGCGCTCGCGGTGCCGTCGAGGTCGAGGGTCCCGCCGCTCGTGTCCGCGGGGGGAGTGGAGGAGCAGACCCCGGTCTCGGGCAGGTCGAGCCGCACGTCGGCGGCGGCAGCGGCGTCCCCGGCCAGGGCGGCGGCGATGGAGCGCACCTGTTCGTAGCCGGTGGCGAGCAGGAACGTCGGCGCGCGTCCGTAGGACTTCATCCCGGCGATGAAGAAACCGGGTTCGGGGTGGGCCAGCACGTCCGCCCCGTGCGCCGGGACGGTCCCGCAGGAGTGGAACTCGGGGTCGATGAGCGGGGCGAGGCGGCGGGGGGCCTCGACGCCCGGGGCGAGGTCGAGGCGCACTTCGCGCAGCATCGCCAGGTCGGGCCGGAAACCCGTCGCGGGAACGACCACGTCGACGGGCAGCCGGCGGTCCCCGGCCGGGGAGGAGGTGGTGACGGTCAGCGCGTCCCCGGACGTGTCACCGGACGCCTCACCGGACGCCTCGACGGCGGTGATCGTCACCCCGGTCAGCAGTTCCACCCGGCCGGCGTCGACGGCGGCGCGCAGTCGGGAGCCGAGGGCGCCGCGCGCGGGGAGGCCGTCACGGTCCCCGCCGCCGAACGCGCGGGCCGCCGAGGCGCCGCGGACGGCCCACGTGATGACGGTGCCGGGTTCCTGCCCGGCCAGGGCGACGAGGTCCAGCAGCGTGTTCGTCGCGGAGTGCCCGGCCCCGACGACCAGGACCCGGCGACCGGCGAACCGTGCCCGGTCCGCGCCGAGGACGTCGGGCAGGGGACCGCTGAGGTGGTCGCCGGCCTCGGTCTCCCCGATCGTGGGCAGCCCGGCGGCACCCAGGGGGTTCGACCGCCCCCACGTGCCGGAGGCGTCGATGACCGCGCGCGCCCGGTGGTCGACGAACGCGCCGTCGGGGCCCTGGGTCCGGACGAGGAACGGCCGGTCGCTGCGGCCGTGGCTGTGCGTCGCGTCCATCCCGACCCGGCTGACGGCGACGACGCGCCGGCCGGTCCGGATCCGCGGTGCCAGGGCGGGGACGGCGGCCAGCGGCGCGAGGTACCGCGTGACGAGGTCACCGCCGGTGGGCAGCCCCGCCGGGTCCGGGCTCGTCCAGCCGGTCGCCTCCAGCAGTCGGACCGCCGCGGCGTCGAGGTCGTACCGCCACGGGGAGAACAGCCGGACGTGGGACCAGGCCCGCACCGCGGACCCGACCTGGTCGCCGGCCTCCAGCACCAGCGGGTCGAGGCCACGTTCCAGCAGGTGCGCGGCAGCGGCCAGGCCGACCGGCCCGGCGCCGATCACGACGACCGGCAGGTCACCGCGGTCGGTGGCGGCGGGGGGAGTGGACACGGTCGGTTCTCCTTCGGGGGAGGGAGGTCAACGGCGGGACGAGGCGGCGGCGCTCGCGGGCACCGTGGGGTCGCCGGGAAAGAAACGCCGCCCCGCCCACAGCGCGACGTGGACGAGCGCGACGAGGACGGGCACCTCGATCAGCGGGCCGACGACCCCGGCCAGGGCCTGCCCGGACGTGACGCCGAAGGTGCCGATGGCCACCGCGATGGCGAGTTCGAAGTTGTTGCCCGTCGCGGTGAAGGACAGCGTGGACGTCTTCGCGTAGCCCAGGCCGATCGCCCGCCCCAGCACGAAGGACCCGGCGAACATGACGACGAAGTAGGCCAGCAGGGGCAGCGCGATGCGGGCCACGTCGCCGGGCCGGGAGGTGATCGCGTCCCCCTGCAGGGCGAAGAGCAGGACGATGGTGAACAGCAGGCCGTACAGCGCGACCGGGCCGATCCTCGGCAGGAAGCGGTCCTCGTACCAGGCGCGGCCCCTGGCCCGTTCGCCCAGCGTGCGGGTCAGGAACCCGGCGAGCAGGGGGACGCCCAGGAACACCAGGACCGAGACGACGATCGCGCCGACGGAGAAGTCCGCGCTGGTCGTGGGCAGGCCCAGCCAGCCGGGCAGGACCTGCAGGTAGAACCAGCCGAGGGCGGCGAACGCCAGGATCTGGAAGACGGAGTTCACCGCCACCAGCACCGCGGCGGCCTCGCGGTCCCCGCAGGACAGGTCGTTCCAGATCAGCACCATGGCGATGCAGCGGGCCAGGCCGACGACGACCAGGCCCGTGCGGAACTCCGGCTGGTCCGGCAGCAGCAGCCAGGCCAGGGCGAACATCAGCGCCGGTCCGACGAGCCAGTTCAGCACCAGGGAACTGACCATGAGGCGTCGGTCGGCGGCGATGCGGCCGGTCTCGGAGTAGCGGACCTTCGCCAGCACCGGGTACATCATCAGCAGCAACCCGACGGCGACGGGCACGCTGACCGAGCCGATCTCCACCGCGCCCAGCGCCTCGTCCAGCCCGGGGACCAGCCGGCCCAGCAGCAGTCCGGTGGCCATGGCCGCGACGATCCACACCGGCAGGAAGCGGTCCAGCACCGAGAGCCGGGCCAGGACCGGGGCGTCGGCGCCGGCCCGGCGTCCCTCCGCGACGACGTCGCTCACGAGCAGGTCCTCCCATCGATCGTCATCGATGCGACCCTGTCAGCAGACATCGATGCCTGTCAATATCGACAGGTCTCGATGTCTGCGGCACCATGGGGCCGTGGCCACGCTCACCCCGACGACGCGCGACGCTGCCCGGCCTGCCGTCCGCCCCGACGCGGACCCCGCCGACTGCTGCGCCCCGCTGGCCCGCGAACCCCTCAGCGCCGAGGCCGCCACCACCCTCGCGCGGACCCTGAAGGCGCTCGCGGACCCCGCCCGCCTGCGCCTGCTGTCCCTGGTCGCCTCCCACGACGGCGGCGAAGCGTGCGTCTGCGACCTCATCGAGCCGCTGGGCCTGAGCCAGCCCACCGTCTCCCACCACCTCAAGGTCCTCGTCGACGCCGGCCTGCTCACCCGCGAGAAGCGCGGGGTGTGGGCGTACTACACCCTCGTCGCGGAGGCGATGAACGCCGTCGCGGCCGTCCTCACCGCACCGTCCGGCCGCACCAGCGCCTCCACCTGCTGACCGCCGCCGTGACGACACCACCTCCCCACGGCCCGCACGGCATCGCCGTCTCCCCGCTCACCGGAGCGGACTGGCCCGAGGTCCGCGCCGTCCACGCCGCCGGCATCGCCACCGGCCACGCGACCTTCGACGCCGACGCCCCGGCCACCTGGGCCGCCTTCGACGCCGGCAGGCACCCCGACCACCGGTTCGTCGCCCGCGACGAGCACGGCGCCCTGCTCGGCTGGGTCGCGGTCTCGCCCACCTCACCCCGCGCCGTCTACGCCGGCGTCGTCGAGCACTCCGTCTACGTCGCCCCCGGCGCCCGGGGGCGCGGCGTCGGGCGACGACTGCTCGACGAGCTGGTCACCTCCACCGAGGACGGCGGCATCTGGACCCTCCAGGCCTCGCTGTTCCCCGAGAACCTCGCCAGCGCGGCCCTGCACCGGGCGGTCGGGTTCCGCGAGGTCGGACGCCGGGAACGCATCGCCCGCATGACCCACGGCCCGCTCGCCGGCCGGTGGCGCGACACCGTCCTCATCGAGCGCCGCAGCCCCGTCGCGGGTGCCGCGGCCCCACCGGCCCGCTGACACCCGCCCCGCCCCGAACCCGTCACCCCAGGAGATCGTCGTGCCCGAACCCCGCATCCTCTTCGTGTGCGTCAAGAACGGTGGGAAGTCGCAGATGGCCGCCGGCCTCATGCGTCAGGCCGCCGGGGACGCCGTCACCGTCGACTCCGCCGGAACCCGGGCCGGTGACGGGCTCAACGCCCTGTCGGTCGAGAGCCTGGCCGAAGTCGGCGTGGACATCAGCGCCGAGCGCCCGAAGCAGCTGACCGACGACCTCGTCCGCGCGGCCGACCTCGTCGTCGTGCTCGGTCGCGAGGCGCAGGTCGAGCCCGTCGACGGCACCCCCGTCGAGGTCTGGGAGACCGACGAGCCGTCCCGGCGCGGGATCGAGGGCGTGGAGCGGATGCGTCTGGTCCGTGACGACATCGCCGTGCGGGTCCGAGGTCTGGCGGAACGCTTCTCGTCGTGAGGGGGGACCGTGCTCACCCACCTCCACCAGCTGACTCCTGGCTGACGGACCGGCTGGGCGCCCCCGGGGACGGGAGCGCCAGCCGACTCCGCTGACCCCTGGATCTCACTGCTGGGCAGCGGGAACGAGGCGCACGATCCCTCGGGAACTCCCGCCGTCACGCTGCCGTCGTCGGGGTCCGTGCGATCCCCGCGGGGGAGGGCCGCGATCCGGCGAGCCTCGTGAGGGAACGCTGGACGATGAAGAACTCCGTGACGAGCACGTTGCCCAGCAGGGACATCCAGGCGCTCACGGTGTACACGTCCTGGTAGGTCAGCCAGTCGACGGAGTCCATGAGCGCGAGCAGCGGCAGCTGGTACACGCGCAGGGTCACGGCCGCGAAGGTCAGCGAGTAGTTCCGGATCATCCAGATTCGGTGCAGCTGCACCTCGCCCCGGCGGATCGTGCGGTACGCCATCGCCGCCGTGTACAGCCACGCGGCGATCAGGGTGAAGAAGGCGACCTGGAGCGGGAACCCGCTCTTGGTGACCGCGGAGGCGTACACGGCCGCCAGGGAGGCGCCGACGACGGCGACCAGGTAGGTGCGCCCCAGGACCCGGTGCAGGCGGGGGAACCGTCGGCGCCACTGCGGGACGAACTGCAGGGGACCGATGACCAGGGCGGTACCGGCCGGTACCGCGTGGATGACCAGGCTGGTGTAGTAGCCGGGGGTGGTGCGGTCCAGGCCGGGGACGGTCGTGCCGCCGACCAGGTAGGGCGGGACGAAGACGGCTGCGACGCCGAACGCGCCCAGCGTCAGGAGTCCCCACAGGAACCACCAGGAACGTCGACGGCCCGTCGGGGAGTGGGCTCCAGCGGTCATGTTCTTCATCTCCCGGGTGGGTGGAGGCGCGGGGGACGTCGACGTCCCCGTGGCTCCGGGCGTCGGCGGCGCGTTCAGGCTGCTGCGGGTCGCTCCGGTGCCCGGCGTGGAGCCGAGGAACGGGCCGGGGAGCACCCACGTCCTTGACGCTACACCAGTAAGCAAACGGGTGTAAACCTCTGCGGGGAACGCCCGGCGGGAGAGGGGTCACCCCGCCTCGGCGGCTCCCGCGAGGACCCGCGCCGCCTCGCCGCTGACCTGCACGTGGGCCAGGGTGCCGATCAGCCGCGCGTCGATGTCGGCGGGCCACGGGAACAACGAGGTCGTCTGGCGCAGCTCGGCGCGCCCGTGCAGCCCCACCCACAGCGCCGCCGCGTCGGCGACGGCGTCCGTGCTGGCGGAGGTTCCCGCGTCGATGCAGCGCTGGAGGGCCTCCACGAGGACCGCGAAGGCGTTCTGCCCGATGTCGGCGCGCGCGGCGAGTTCGGCCTCGTTCCCGGGCGGGACGTCCGCCGCGTTCCAGGCGCCGCCGAACATCAGCCGGTACCGCTGGGGCCGTCGTGCGGCGAAGTCGAGGTAGCGCCGGCACACGCCGACCAGGTGCGTGAGGGGGTCGACCTCGCCTGCGTCGGGGTCCTGCCCGCGCAGCAGGAGTTCCAGTTCGGCGAAGGCCTCGTCCACGACCGCGCGCAGGATGGCGTCGACGCTGTCGAAGTGGCGGTAGATGGATGGTGCGGAGATGCCTGCACCGCGGGCGACCGCGCGCAGGGTCACCGAGGCGGCCGAGCCCTCCTCCAGCAGGGACGTGGCCGCGGCGACGATGTCGGCCCGCAGGCGGGAACCCTCGCCCCGGGGGTTGCGCGTACGGGGTTCGGAGGTCTGCGGCTGGGGCACGAGGGGACTCTACGCACGATCCTCGGTGCGTATGCTTACGCCCGTATCTCCAGGGTGGATCCCGAGGAGCGCCTGAGGCCCGGCTGTGACGTTGGCGCGAGTACTGGACCGTCGATCGGGGTTTCGCCCGGTCAGTCGAAAGCGGCTCGCGAGACGCCACCTGTAGCAGGTCGAGGGAAGGGCCCGTGCCCGCTAGGATGTATGACGTCAGATGTAGAGGCACGCTCGCTGATCGAGACGCAAGGGACCAGTACATGATCGACGCGGCACGCTCTCCCAGGCAAGATCATGTGCTGTTCCGTGCTGCCCGTCCGGCCAGGTCTCGAAGCTCGGAGACGGCCAGCCAGATCAAGGAGTACATCCTCACCCGCAACCTGCACCCGGGCGATCCCTTGCCCACCGAAGCCGAGCTGTGCGACTTCCTCGGCGTCTCCCGGTCCAGCGTCCGCGAGGCCGTGCGCACCTTGACGACCCTGGGTATCGTCGAGGTCCGCCACGGGCACGGCACGTACGTCGGGCAGATGTCGCTCGACGCCCTGGTGGAGACGCTCGTCTTCCGCGGGGTCCTGCAGCCGGGTGATGACCTGCGCGCGCTGCGCGAGGTCATCGAGATCCGCCAGGCCCTCGACCTGGCCATGGCCGAGAAGCTGGCCGAAGCGGTCGGGGGAACCACCAACCCCGAGCTGTGGCAGTTGGTGGAGGAGATGGAGGAGGCGAGCCGGCGGGGAGAGGGCTTCGCGGCGCAGGACCGGCAGTTCCACACCGCACTGCTGGCCCGGATGACCAACTCGATCATCGCTCCCCTCGTGGGCGCTTTCTGGGACGTGCACACCGCTGTCGTGCCCCGGCTGAAGGTCGCCCTGCCCGACGACCTGGCGCAGACCGCCGCCGCGCACCGCGAGATGCTCCGGGCGGTCGAGGCGGCGGACCCGGGGTCTTACCGAGAGGCTGTCCGTCGCCACTACGAGCCGCTCGTGCGCGCACTCGGAGCCTCGCCGCTCTGATGGTTCCCCTCCTCGTCCTCGGTCGCCAGGGCTGCCGGGGGACGTCGTCCGCTGCACCCGCCGGGCGCTGACGGACCACCCGTCGCCGGCCTCGAACTCCCACCGGCGAACCCGATTCCCGTCGGCTCGCGCGCGACTCGGCCCGGCGTTCCGGGCTGGAGCGAGTGCGGGCAGCGCAGGTGCGGGAAAAGTTTCGACGCCACGCCGGGCGTGCTCAGCGGCTGACCGTCGATCGCGGTCGTCCCGCGCTGGGGGAACGCGCGCCGGTGAGCCTGCTGACCGCTTCGAGGTCGCTCAGGGTGTCGCCCACGCAAGGGCGAGGGTGCCCGAACCCGACGCGGTGACATCGGGGAACCCTCGACATGGCGGGGTGCTCCTCAGTTTCGAGGCGGCCTTGACGCCATCCGGGTGACTCCCTACCATCACAAATCAGACATCAGATGTCCTACCTCGAGGAGACTCGTCGCAATGCCGCACAGTCCCGCCGAAAAGCCCTCCCGTCCCACGCGCCGGAAGTTCATGACCTTGACCGGTGGTGTCGGTGCCGCCGCGTTCACCGCCTCGCTGGCTGCCTGCGCCGGTGAGGAGAACCCCAACAACCGCAGCGAGGGCGCTGGTGAGGCGGAGACCGCGGCGGCGGTGAACGAGAACGGCACCATCGTCGCCGGCATCTCCTACGAGCTCGGCACCAACGGCTACGACCCCATGACCACCAGCGCAGCCCTCACGGTCGCCGCCAACTGGCACACCTTGGAAGGTCTCACCGAGATCTCCCCGGCCGCCGAGCGCGAGGTCTACCCCGCCCTGGCCGCGGAACTGCCCACCGCGCTCGACGACACCACCTACGAGGTGACGCTGCGCGAGGGAGCCGTCTTCCACGACGGCACGCCCGTCACGGCCGACGACGTCGTCTTCAGCTTCGAGCGCGTCCTGGACCCGGCGAACAAGTCCCTCTACGCCGGGTTCATCCCCTTCGTGCAGGCGGTCACCGCGAAGGACGACACCACCGTCACGGTGAAACTCGCCTACCCCTTCTCCCTCGTCGCCGAGCGCCTGGCCGTGGTGAAGATCGTCCCGCGCGCCGCCGTGACCGCCGACCCGAAGGCCTTCGACGCCCTGCCCGTCGGCACCGGCCCCTACAGGATGACCGACAACGGCGCAGCGTCGAAGACCATCGCCTTCGAACGCTTCGAGGCCTACACCGGCTCCCGCCCGGCGCTCGCCGCTGCCATGCAGTGGCGCATCCTGCCCGATGAGTCCACGCGCACCAACGCCTTGACCTCCGGTGCGGTGCAGGCCATCGACTCCGTGCCCTACCTCTCCATCGCCTCCATCGAACGCGAAGCCACCGTCGAATCGGTGCAGGGCTTCGGTCTGCTGTTCGCCATGTTCAACTGCGGCTCGGCCCCCTTCGCCGACGTGCGGAACCGCCAGGCGGTCCTGCACGCCATCGACGTCGAGGGCGTCATCGCCACCGCTCTGCTCGGCAACGCCACCCCGGCCACCTGCTTCGTCCCCGAGGACCACCCCGCCTACCGCCAGGCATCCGTCGTCTACGGCGGCGACGGTAACGAGGCGGCCCGGCTGCTGGGCGAAACCGGGTTGAAGAGCGTGCGCCTGCTGTGCACCGACCACGACTGGGTCGCCAAGTGCACCCCGATCATCAAGCAGAACCTCGAGGCGGCCGGTCTGGCCGTGGAATTCACCCAGAAGAAGTCCGCCGACGTCTACAACACCATCGACGGCAAACCCGACGACTACGACATCGTCATCGCCCCCGGTGACCCCTCGGTCTTCGGCTACGACGCCGACCTGCTGATGCGCTGGTGGTACACCCCCGACACCTGGACCGACCTGCGCATGCACTGGAAGGGGCAGCCCGCCCAGCAGCAGGTCCAGCAGTTGCTCGACGAAGCTGCTCAGCAGAGCGGGGAGCAGCAGCTCGCGACCTGGGGGCAGGCCTTTGACCTCCTCAGCGAAGAGGTGCCGCTCTACCCGCTCTTCCACCGAAAGACCCCCACCGCGTGGAACGCCGACACCCTCGACGGGTTCGAGCCCATCCCGCTCACTGGGCTGAGCTTCCTCGACGTCGCCTCCACCAACTGAGGTCACGGTCGAAGTCCGGGGTTGAAGCTGAGGCGCAGCGCCGCGAGGTCCAGGCCCGGTGGACGCCTGCGCCCAGCGCGCCTGAACAAAACTCTGGCGACAAGGACGACCCCGGACCGCTGTCGTGGCGAGGACCCGTAGTGATGAGGTTGCTGTGGTGAAGAAGAGAGAACTCCTGTGATCTTGTTGTCCCGCCTGATCGGGCGCCGACTGGTGGCGTTGCCGATCATGCTCCTCGGTGTCACCTTCCTGGTGTTCTTCGTGATGTCGTTCTCCCCGGTCGACCCCGCCCGCCTGGCCTTGGGGGAGTCAGCCTCCCCAGACGCGCTCGCGGCCTACCGGGAGGCCAACGACCTCGACGACCCGCTGCTGAGCCGCTACGTCGACTTCCTCGGTGGGCTCCTGCACGCCGACCTCGGGGTCTCCAGCGGCAACGTCCCCGTCCTGGACCGTGTCGCCGCTGCCTTCCCCATCACCTTGCAGCTGACCTTCCTCGGCCTGGCCATCGGGGTCGTGGTGGCTCTGGTGCTGGGCATCGTGGGCGCGTTGTTCCGCGATCGCTGGCCCGACCAGGTCGTGCGGGTGGTTTCCATCGCCTCCCTGGCCACCCCTTCCTTCTGGCTGGCGCTGCTGCTGATCCAGTGGCTGGGCGACATCCCCGGCGGTGCCGGGCTCTTCCCCGCCCTGGTGAGCACCTGGATCCCCTTCAGCGATTCACCCGCCATCTGGGCCAACAGCGTCTTCCTGCCCGCGTTGGCCCTGGCCATCCCCGTCAGCGGATCCCTCACCCGGGTGGTGCGCACCGCGATGGTGGAGGAACTGGACCGCGACTACGTGCGTACCGCGATCGGAGCAGGCATCCCACGTCACGTCGTCATCGGGCGCAACGTTCTGCGCAACGCGCTCATCACCCCCATCACCGTGCTCGGCCTGCGGGTGGGCTACCTCATCGGCGGCGCGGTGATCATCGAGATCATTTTCAACATTCAGGCCATGGGGCAGCTCATCCTCGACGGCGTCACCCGCAACGACGTCGGCCTCGTCCAGGGCGTCACCATCACCGTCGCCCTGGCCTTCATCATCGTCAACATCGTGGTCGACCTGCTCTACGTGCTGGTCAACCCCCGGATCAGGAGCGTGTGAGGTGCGACGCGCACTCGCAGAACGTCTCAGCAGCCCCGCCGTCACCCAGGCCGACGACCGACAGCACTGGGCCCGCCTGCGCGCCCTGCCGGTCACCTCCCGCATCGCCCTCGGGCTGCTGGGGCTGGTGGTCCTCATGGCCATCACCGCTCCGCTGATCGCCCAGGACCCCCTTGCCAGCGGAACCCCGGTGCAGGCACCGGGAGCGGCGCACTGGTTCGGCACCGACGACATCGGGCGTGACGTCTTCGCCCGCGTCGCCTTCGGTGCCCGTTCCTCCCTGCTGATCGGCCTCGGTGCCACCGTGGTGGCGTTGCTGGTGGCCGCCGTCCTCGGTTCCATCGCCGCCACCGCGCGCCGCTGGGTCGCCGAGGTGCTCATGCGCATCCTCGACGTGGTCATGTCCTTCCCCGGCATCGCCCTGGCCGCGGTCCTCATCGCCGTCTTCGGCAGCACCCTGCCGGTGCTCATCGGCGCCCTCGCCTTCCTGTACGTGCCGCAGCTGACCCGCATCGTGCGCGCCAGCGTCCTGGCCCAGATGGGCGAGGACTACGTCGCCGCCTCGAAGGTGATGGGCGCCAGCACGCCGTGGATCCTGGTGCGCGACGTGGTCCGCAACTGCGCCGCACCGATCCTCGTCTTCGCCACCGTCCTGGTCGCCGACGCCATCGTCTTCGAGGCCTCGCTGTCCTTCATCAACGCCGGCGTCCGACCCCCGGACCCCTCCTGGGGCAACATCCTCTCCGGCGGCAAGTCCCTGCTGCTCTCGGGCTACTGGTGGGTCACCTTCTTCCCCGGTCTGCTCATCCTGCTGACCGTCCTGGCTCTCAACGTGCTCTCCGAAGGCATGACCGACGCGCTGGTCAGCCCCCGCGCCCGTCGTCGCGTCAAGATCGCCGACACTTCCGTCATCGACGCGATCTCGACGCCTGCCGTCACCTCCGCTGTCGCCCCCGCCGCGGTGGCGGACGAGGCGAAATCCCTCTCCCTCGTCGAGTTGGCCGAGTCTGCCCAGCGCGAGGAACGCGCCCAGCGGGCTCTCACCGAGAGCCTGCAACGCCTGAGCATCGCCGAGCGCGACCGCAGCGACCGCCACCTCTCCTTCAGCTCCGCGCCGCCGCTGCTGGACGTGCGCAACCTCTCCATCGCCTTCCCCGGCGCCCACGGTGAGGTCGACATCGTCGACGACGTCTCCTTCTCGGTCCGCGCGGGGGAGACGATGGGCCTGGTGGGGGAATCCGGGTGCGGGAAGTCGATCACCTCCATGGCCGTGATGGGGCTGCTGCCGCCCACCGCGCAGTTGCGCGGGCAGATCCTCTTCGACGGCCGTGACCTGCTGAGCGTGCCGGCCCGTGAGCGCAACGCCTTGCGTGGGCATGAGATCGCCATGGTGTACCAGGACGCGCTCAGCTCGCTGAACCCGGCCATGCTCATCCGGTCGCAGCTGAACCAGCTGATCCGCCGCGGCGGTAGGCGCAGCGCTACCGAGCTGCTGGAGATGGTGGGGCTGGATCCCGCGCGCACTCTGAAGAGCTACCCGCACGAGCTCTCCGGCGGTCAGCGCCAGCGCGTGCTCATCGCGATGGCCCTGTCCCGTGACCCCTCCCTGGTGATGGCCGACGAGCCGACCACGGCCCTCGACGTCACCGTGCAGCGCCAGGTCGTGCAGCTGCTGGAAGAGCTGCGTGAGGAACTGGGTTTCGCGATGGTCTTCGTCAGTCACGACCTGGCCCTGGTCGCCGAGCTCGCCCACCACGTGACCGTCATGTACGCCGGGCAGGTCGTCGAGTCCGGCCCCACCGGTGAACTCCTGGGCGACCCGCGCCACGAGTACACCCGCGGCCTGCTCGGAGCGGTGCTGTCGATGGAGATGGGCGCGGCCCGCTTGCACCAGGTGCCCGGGGTGGTGCCCGCCCCGTCCGACTTCGTCGCGGGTGACCGCTTCTCGCCCCGCTCCACCCGCCCGGACGTCGGCCGCGACCGACGGGCGGTGATGCGGCAGGTGGCCGGCACCAGCCACTGGTACGCCACCCACCCCGAACTGGACACCCAGCGCGACGGCGTGGAGGCCGGACGATGAACGAGCGATCCCTGCGATCCGCCCCCGAATCCGCCCCCGAACCCGCGCAGGGGTCCGCACCGACGCTGGAGCTGCGCGACGTGCACGTGGTGCACCGCGCCCGCACCGGGTCCCTCTTCCGACCCGACCTGGTCCGGGCGGTGAACGGGGTCTCCCTCAGCGTCCGGCGCGGGCAGACCATCGGCATCGTCGGCGAATCCGGGTGCGGCAAGTCCACCCTCGCTCGTGTTCTCATCGGCCTGCAGCGCCCCACCCGGGGGCAGGTCCTCTTCCAGGGCAAGGCCCTGCGGTCCACCGCGGCGGACCGGCGCCGGTTGGGACGCAGCGTCTCGGTCGTCTTCCAGGATCCCTCCACCGCGCTGAACCCGCGCATGAGCGTGCGCGACGCCCTCGCCGGCCCGCTCATCGTCCACGGCAAGCAGAACCCCGCCCAGCGCGAGGCCCGGGTGCGGGAACTGCTCGACCTCGTCGGGCTCCCGGCCTCCGCCCTGGACGTCTTCCCCCGCCAGATCTCTGGTGGTCAGCGTCAGCGGGTGGCCATCGCCCGCGCCCTGGCCCTGGACCCCGAGGTCGTCGTCGCCGACGAACCGACCTCCGCCCTGGACGTGTCGGTGCGAGCCCAGGTCCTCAACCTGCTCGCCGACCTCAAGGAACGCCTCGGGCTGGGCATGGTCTTCATCTCCCACGACATCAACACCGTCCGCAACGTCGCCGACCGCGTCGCGGTCATGAACGCCGGTCGCATCCTCGAGTTCGGCCCTACCGAGGACGTCTTCACCGACCCGCGTGACCCCTACACGCGCACCCTCTTGGCCGCCACCCCCACCCTGCTCCCCGCTGGAAGGTCCCTGCTGTGAACTCCTCGACCGACTCCCCGACGACGAACCTCCCTACCCGTCTGCACGGGGTCGTCCCCCCGGTGGTCACCCCCTTCACCACCGACGGCGACGTCGACACCGCCACCCTGCGCACCCTCGTCGAGCACCTGCTCGCCGAAGGCGTGCACGGGGTGTTCCCCCTGGGTTCCACCGGTGAGGTCGCCTACCTCACCGACACCCAGCGCCGGCTCGTGCTGGAGACCGTGGTCGAGGCCGTCGCCGGGCGGGTCCCGGTGCTGGGCGGCTGCATCGACCTCACCGCCGCCCGCGTGGCCGAGCAGGCCCGCACCGCGCAGGGAGCCGGGGTGGACGCGGTCGTCGTCACCACCCCGCTGTACGCGCTGAACGACGCCGGCGAGGTCGCCGACCACTTCCGCCACGTCCGTTCCGCGGTGGAGGTCCCCGTCCTGGCCTACGACGTGCCCGTGCGTGCCCACGGCCGCCCCGGCCTGGACACCCTCGTCAACCTCGCCCTGGAGGGCGTGCTGGCCGGTGTGAAGGACTCCTCCGGCGACGACGTGAGTTTCCGCCGCCTGCTACGCGCCAACCGTGAAGCCGGTTCACCGCTGGCGCTGTTCACCGGTCACGAGCTGATGTGCGACGCGATGCTGCTGCTCGGCGCCGACGGCCTGGTCCCGGGACTGGGGAACGTCGACGCCGGCGGGTACGTGCGTCTCTACGACGCCGCCCGCGCCGGGGACGTCGAGCGGGCCGTGGTGGAGCAGGAGCAGCTGGCGCAGCTGTTCGAGATCGTGTTCGCCGTCGGGGCCCGTTCCGCCGACGCCCGCGGGGTCGGGGCCTTCAAGACGGCCATGGTCGAACTCGGCCTGCTCCCCTCGGCGGCCATGGCGGCACCGGTGCGCGCCCTGGACCTCGCCGACCAGCAGGCGGTCGCCGCGGTCGTGCGGCAGTGGCGTGCGCTCGCCCCCGAAGGTGCCGGCGTCTGATGCTGCCGTCGATCCACCCGGGCCCTCCGTCACCGGCGGCTGAGCAGACCGGTAGCGAGCTGACGGCGGTCGAGCGCCGTGCGGGGGAGACGGTCATCGCCGTCGACCTCGGGGGCACCAAGACCACCGCAGCCCTCGTGAGTCCCGCTGGTGCCGTCACCGCCCGCGTCACCGTTCCGACCCCGACAGCCCAGGGACCGGGTGGCGTCCTGGACGCCGTCGTCGAAGCCATCGCCGGCCTGCCGCGGGAGGCCGGCGCCGCGGTGTCGGCGGTGGGTGTGGGCACTGCGGGAGCGGTGAACACTACTGGCGTCATCCTCTCCGCCACCGACGCCCTTCCCGGGTGGGCCGGCACCGATGTCCCCACCGAGCTCAGCACGCGCCTGCAGCACCGGTGGGGACCGCAGGGACCCGGTGCACGGGTCGTGGTGCAGAACGACGTCGACGCCCACGCCGCCGGAGAGGCCTGGCAGGGCGCCGCGAGGGGCAAGGACCCCGCCCTCGTCGTCGCGGTCGGTACCGGGGTGGGGGCGGCGCTGGTGCTGAACGGTCTCGTGCACCGCGGCGCCCACGCCGCCGCCGGCGAGATCGGTCACGTCCCCACTCCCGGCGCGCAATACCTACGTTGCGGGTGCGGGCGCCGGGGCCACCTCGAAGCCATCGCCTCCGGCCCCGCCGTGGCGAGACGCTACTGGCACGAGTCCGGCACCCGGGTCGATGCCCGCGAGGTCGCCGAGCGCGCAGCCGCCGGCGAAGCGCTGGCCGCGCGCTTGCTGCGCGAAGCCGGCCGCGCCCTGGGACGGGCCCTCGCCGGGCAGGTCACCGTCCTCGACCCCGAGGTCATCGTGCTCGGCGGGGGTTTTTCCGCCGCCGGACCCGCCTGGTGGCAGGCGGTGGAAGAGACCCTGCGCGAGGAACTCATCCCGCCTCTGGCTGGGGTCGAGATCCTCCCGGCCGCTCTCGGCGCCGACGCCGCCCTCCTCGGCGCGGCCCGGCAGGTGCTGGCATGAACCCCATCCACGACTCCCACGACTCCCACGACCCCCACGACACCCTCGGTGCCCTCGCCCCGGTCTCGTCCGGCCCGCCGGTACGGACCCTGCACGGTGAACTCGTCCGCAGTGGGCTCACCGTCTCCTGCCAGGCCTACCCCGGTGAGGCCATGCGCGATCCGCGCACCATGAGCCAGGTCGCCCGAGCCTGCGTGAGCGGGGGAGCGCAGGCCATCCGCGCGCAGGGGCTCGACGACCTCACCGCGATCCGCGCCTGCGTGGACGTCCCCCTCATCGGCCTGGTCAAGGCCGGGGACGACCCGGTGTTCATCACCCCCACCCTCGGGCACGCCCGGGCCGTCGCGCGCACCGGCGCCGACGTCGTCGCCGTCGACGGCACCCGTCGCCCGCGCCCGGACGGCAGGTCGCTGGGCGAAGTGATCGGCGCCATCCACGACGAGTTCCCCGGGGTGCTGGTGATGGCCGACTGCGGCTCCCTGCCCGACGCCCTGGCCGCCGAGCAGGCCGGTGCGGACATCCTCGGCACCACCCTGGCCGGCTACACCGGTGAGCGCCCCCGCACCGAGGGGCCGGACCTGGACCTGGTGCGCGACGTCGTCGCGGCCGTGCGCCGCCCCGTCGTGGTGGAGGGGCGGGTCCACACCCCCGCCCACGCCGCCGAGGCGCTGGCCCTCGGCGCCCACTCGGTGTGCGTGGGAACCGCCATCACCCACCCGTCCACCATCACGTCGTGGTTCGCCCACGCCCTCCGGATTGAACAACAGGAACCATGAGCACCCCGACGAGCACCGCCACGAGCTGTCCGACCGACGCCCTCGGAGGACCCCTGGGGGATCCCCCCGCCGTCCCGGGGACTGCCGGCCCCGGGTACCTCGTCCGTTCCGAGATCGCCGAGCAGCCGGCGGTGGCCGAGCGGATCCTCACCACCGCCACCGCCGCCGGCAGCGAGGTGACCCGGCTCGCGGCGCTGATCCGGGAAGCCGCCCCGCGCGCGGTGCTGCTGACCGCGCGCGGCACCAGCGACCACGCCGCCCTTTACGCCAAGTACCTGATCGAGGTCGCCCTCGGCCTGCCCTGCGGCCTGAGCTCCACTTCAACCCTCACCGTCTACGACGCCGCCCCCGACCTGCGTGGCGTCCTGTGGATCAGCATCAGCCAGTCCGGTGGGTCCCCGGACCTGGTGGAGTCCACCGCGGTGGCGCGCCGGGCCGGGGCGATGACCCTGGCGGTCACGAACGACCCCGCCTCGCCGCTGGCCCTGGCCGCCGAGCACCACCTCGACGTCCACGCCGGCCCGGAACTGGCGGTGGCGGCGACGAAGAGCTACACCGCGCAGCTGCTCACGCTGTGGCTGCTGGTGACCAGCTGGTGCGGGGGTGACCTCGCCCCGGCCTCGGCGGTGCCGGGGTGGCTGGCGCAGGCCGTGGACGCGCCCGACGTGGGCGAGGTCGCGGCCCGCTACCGATTCGTGGACCGCGTCGTGCTGACCGCGCGCGGGTACTCCTACCCCACGGCGCGCGAGGGCGCGCTGAAGCTAATGGAAACCTCCTACCTGTCCGCGCAGGCGTTCTCGGCCGCGGACCTGATGCACGGGCCGCTGGCGATGGTCGACGCCGATCGCCCCGTGATCGCGGTGGTGGCGCAGGGACGGGGTGGGGAGGCCGTGGCGCCGGTGCTGGAGGCTCTGCGTGAACGGGGTGCGGACATGTGCGCAGTGGCCCCGGCGGGGGTGGCCGAGGACGCGACGGTGCGCCTGGGCCTGCCGTCCGGGATGGCGGAGGACCTCGCGCCCGTCGTGCAGATCGTTCCGCTGCAACGCCTCGTGCTGGAGATGGCGGTGGCGCGGGGGCTGGACCCCGACGCCCCGCGCGGGTTGCGCAAGGTCACGGAAACCTGGTGAGCGGTCCACCGCACCTGCCCGTCACCCGCTCGTGCCGGGTGTTTGCGGTCCTGCCAGCGCGGCGGCCGACCTGGCCCGCACCGCCTCCGTGATCGAGGCCCCGGCCGCGCGGGGATCGCCCCGACGTCTCGGCGCTCGCGTTCACTCCCGGCCCGACCGAATTCAGGGGACAGCGGTGTCGCCCTGGTGCCGGCGGTAGTGCCGGGCCGCGCGGGCGCGGTTCCCGCAGCCCGGCGAGCACCACTGCCGGCGGACGTGGTCCTGGGTGAAGTACACGATGCACCGCGGGCCGTGGCAGGCCCGCAGGCGCTCGGCGTCGAGGCCGGTGAAGAAGGTCGCCGCCGCGGCGGCGAGGGTGGACAGTGCGTCGTCGACGGTCGTCGCGGCGGGGGGAGCGCTCCACGTCAGGCGGCCCTCGGCGAGGACCAGGTGGCGGGCCGGGGCGGAGCGCGAGAGCTGGTCGATCAGCGCCACGGCCGCTTCGACGTCACCGCGCACCCGGTCGTCGGTGGCCGGGCCGGGGGTGCTCCCGGGCGCGGGTTCCCGGGTGTCGCCGGTCAGGTGGGCGGCGACCGTCCGCAGGGCCGTGCGCAGCCGCACGAGGGCGTCGACCCCCTGGGGGTCGACGCCGGTGACGGGGAACCCGTTGTCGTGCAGCCACTCCACCGCCCGCTGCGGTGCCTCGAGGTCGTCCCGGAGGGCGCCGCGCTGCGACCACAGGGTGTTCACCAGGCGCACCGGCAGCGGTTCGGCGGGGGAGGTGGGTTCGGGCGCCGGCACGATCCGACCGTAGCACGACGACTAACGCTCACGATGCTTGCGGGCGTTAGAAAACTCGGGTAGACCGTCTAACGCTCAAACCCACCTTGACCGTTAGACCCTTGGAGGAACCGGCATGACCGTCATCCACCACCGCACGACCCTCGTCGACGGGCTGGAGGTGTTCCACCGCGAAGCCGGCCCGGCCGACGCGCCGGTCGTCCTGCTGCTGCACGGTTTCCCGACGTCGTCGTCGATGTTCCGTCGGCTCATCCCGCGCCTGGCCGACCGCTACCGGGTCATCGCCCCCGACTACGTCGGTTTCGGGCACTCGGCCGCACCGGGCGTCGAGGAGTTCGAGTACACGTTCGACCACCTCACCGACGTCGTCGAGGGCCTCCTGCGCGAGCTGGGGGTGCAGCGGTTCGCGGTGTACGTGCAGGACTACGGGGCGCCGGTGGGCTGGCGGCTGTTCCTGCGCGACCCCGGCCGCGTCACCGCGGTCGTCACCCAGAACGGCAACGGATACGAGGAGGGTTTCGTCGACGCGTTCTGGGCCCCGCTGTGGCGCTGGGCCGTCGACGGGAACCCCGACGACGAGTCCGTGGTGCGCTCCACCCTCACCACCGAGCTCGTCCGCTGGCAGTACGTGCACGGCCTGGACGACCCTGGCGTGGTCGACCCCGACACCTGGACCCGCGACGTCGCGCAGATCAGCCGCCCGGGGATGGACCGGGTGCAGCTCGCCCTGTACCGCGACTACCCGCGCAACCGGGAGCTCTACCCCCGCCTGCACGCCGCGTTCCGGGACCACCCCGTGCCGCTGCTGGCGGTCTGGGGCGAGCGCGACGAGATCTTCGGCCCCGAAGGGGCCCGGGCCTTCCGCACCGACCTGCCGGACGCCCGCGTGGAACTGCTGCCGGGCGGGCACTTCCTGCTGGAGTCCCACCTCGACGAGGTCGCGGCGTCGGTGCGGGAGTTCCTGGCCGAAACCCTGTGAAACCCGGTGGAACTGTGGGGATCGTCCGGGACGGGCGGTCGTCCTACCCCGAGCGCGTGCCCCGCGGGTCCCGGGCGGCCGCGCGCTGCGCGGCCAGGATCCCCAGCAGCGCCAGGCCGTCCGCCGCCGGGGACCCCGCCGGGGCGTGGTAGACCACCAGTTGCTGACCCGCCGACCCGCGGACGTCGAACGTCTGCACCTGCAGGGTCATCTCACCGGCCTGGGGGTGGGCGAACCGCTTGCGCTCGGCGGTCTTGCCGCGCGCGTCGTGCCGCTCCCACAGCCGGGTGAACCCCGGGTCGTCGCCCAGCCCCTCGCGGACCTCGCGGATGCGCGCGTCGCCGGGGTGCGCCCCCTCGGCCAGGCGCAGCGCGGCCACGGTGTCGCGCGCCACGACGTCGCGCTCGGGGTACAGCGAACGCGCCGACGGGTCGCGGAACACGAGTTCCACGAGGTTGCGGGTGGTCGGGAAGGTCCCGAACAACTCCTCGGCCAGGGGGTTGGCCACCAGCACGTCCAGGGCCCGGCCCAGGACCATCGCCGGGGTCGCCGTCCAGGCGCCCAGCAACTGCGCCAGCTGCGGGTCGACCCGTTCGGGACCGACGGCGCCGGGAGCGGGGGCCAGGCCCGCCAGCCGGTACAGGTGCTCAGCGCCGTCGCGGGACAGGTGCAGCGCGTGGACCAGGGCGTCGAGCACGGCCGGCGAGGGGTTGCGCTCGCGGCCCTGTTCCAGCCGGACGTAGTACTCCACGCTGATGTCCGCCAGCAGCGCGACCTCGCTGCGGCGCAGGCCCGGCACCCGCCGGCGCGACCCGGCCGGCAGGCCGGCGGCCGCGGGGGACAGTTCGCCGCGGCGTGCGCGCAGGTACTCCCCGAGGCTGCTCACCGTTCCACCGTAGTCCGCGGTGCGCCGGTGAGGGTGGTCGTGGCACTACCACCCTCACCGCGGTCTCCCCCCGCCCCGGCCGCGCGGGCACCGTCGTGGTCATGACCGAACGCATCGACACCACCGAACGCAAGATCGTGCTCGTCACCGGTGCCTCCAGCGGCATCGGCGAGGCCGTCGCCCGGGAACTGGCCGGCGCCGGGCACCACGTCGTCCTCGCCGCCCGCCGCGAGGACCGCCTCGAGCAGGTCGCGGCCGACATCACCCGCGCCGGGGGGAGCGCCTCGACCGCGGCCCTGGACGTCACCGACGCCGGGTCCTGCGTGCGGGTCGTCGACGAGGTCGTCGCCCGGCACGGGCGCCTCGACGTCCTCGTCGCCAACTCCGGCGTCATGCTGCTGTCCCCGATGACCTCGCTGCTGGCGCAGGAGTGGGACCGCATGGTGGACGTCAACGTCAAGGGCGTCCTGCACGGGATCGCCGCGGCCCTGCCGCACTTCCTGCGCCAGGGGTCCGGGCACTTCGTGACCACCGCGTCCATCGGGGCGCACGAGGTCGTGCCCACCGCCGCGGTGTACTGCGCCACCAAGTACGCGGTGTGGGCGCTGATGGAGGGGTTGCGCCAGGACCTGCCGCCGACGGTGCGGGCCACGACCGTCTCCCCCGGGGTGGTGCAGAGCGAACTGGCCTCGCACATCACCGACCCCGTGGCCGGCGCCGGGATGGTGGAGTACCGGCGCAGCGCCATCGCGCCCTCGGCGATCGGGCGGGCCGTGGCCTACGCGGTCGGCGAACCGGGCGACGTCGACGTCAACGAGGTCGTCGTGCGCCCGAGCGCCCAGCGTCCCTGAGGCGCCGGCGCTGCAGGTGGCAGGCGGCGGCCGTGCCGACGGCCACGGCGGTCATCGCGGCCACGACGACCGGGTCCAGGCTCTTGCTCAGGCTGGGGGCGGGGTCGGCGGCGGTCAGCCACACCAGCAGCAGGGTCACCTGACCGGTGGCGAGCGCCGTGGCCCAGGTCCGGACCGGGCCGAGTCGGGGGTTCCGCCAGGCCCCGACGGCGACGACGGCGGTGGGCAGGGTGGAGACCAGGGCGAACCCGCCGGCGAGCAGCACCGCGGAGGACCAGGCGGCCACGGTGGTCGCCAGCGGCCCGGGGCGGTGCGCGGTCCCGGCGAGGTGGGGGCGGGAGCGGGGGGTGGTGGTGACGGTGCCGGGCATGGAGAGTCCTCCTCGTCGTGGCTGTCGCCGCCGACCGGGACAGCCGGCTCCGGCAGACTCAGTTATCAGCCGTTAGCTTACACACGTAAGGGGTTGTCGTGGAAGCACCGCCGAACGCGGCCGACGGGTCGGTCCCCCCGCCGCGGCGCATGCACCTGGTGGGGACCCTGCCGCAGTTCCCGACCGCCGCCGACGCGCTGACCTGGCAGGTGGACGAGCTCGCCGGACGGGTGCGTCGGCTCACCGGCGGGGAGACCGGGGACCGGTTGCGCTGGATCGTGCCGGTCGTCCAGCGGCTGGCGCACCGGCCGGAGCTCAGGCGCACGCGCTCGGGGGACTGGTCGGGCTACGACGACGTCGACCGCTTCGCGCGGCGCCGCGGCCGGCGCCTGCTCCCCGAGCACCTGGACCTGCGGATCGCCGAGCACGCCGAGGAGGAACTGCGGGTCCTCCAGGACTCGCAGCACCCGGCGACGCCCGCGCTGCCGCTGCAGGTGGGGCTGCCGGGCCACCTGGACCTCGCGTGGTTCTCCTTCGGCCCGGCGGCCGTCCCGCGCGCGGCCCCCGTCGTCCGCCGCGCCCTCGGCGGCGAGATCGCCCGGACCGTCGCCGCGGGCGGGCGGTCGGTCGTCTTCCAGCTGGAACTGCCCGCCGAACTCGTCGCGGTCGCCGCCGCGCCCGGACCGCTGCGACCCGCCGCGGCGCGCCTGGTCGCCCGGCTGGCCGTCCGGCCGGTCGCCGAGGCGCCGGCGGGGACCCGGTTCGGCGTGCACCTGTGCCTGGGTGACCTGGGGCACCGCGCGCTGCGGCAACTGCCGGACGCGGGCCCCCTGGTCCAGCTGACCGCCGCCCTCGTCCGCGCCTGGCCCGCGGGACGGACCCTGGAGTTCGTGCATCTGCCGTTCTCCGGCGGCGACCGGACACCTCCCGCCGACCCCGCCCCCTACGCCCCGCTGCGGACCCTGCGCGGAGTCCTGCCCGAGCAGGTGCAGCTGATCGCCGGCGTGGCGCACGAGGGACAGGCCGCCGAGGACCAGGTGCGGGTCCTCGCCCTGGTCGAGGAGGCCCTGGGCCGGCGCGTCGACGTCGCGACCGCCTGCGGCCTGGGACGGCGCTCACCGGCCGCGGCCGACGCCGCGGTGCGGGCGACGCTGCGCCTGCTCGACGCGTGACGCCCCCGGAGGCGGGCTCAGAACCGCACCGGACCTGCCGATGGGGAGGCCCCGCTCCACCCGCGAAGTCCCGGAAGGTCGTCCCCCCATGTCCTCCCTGCTGCGCCGCGCCCGCGTCGGCACGCGTCTCGCCCTCGGGTTCGGGGGCGTCCTCACCCTGCTCGTGGGCACCGGCGCCACGGCCCTGTTCAGCATCGCCGGGCAGTCGGAGTCGCTGGCCGAGCAGCGGCAGATGACCCAGCTGCTGCGCTTCGTCGACGAGCAGCGGTTCTACGACGCCGACGTCAGCGGCTGGCAGGCCGCCTACGCCTGGGACGCGCGCCGCATCGGGCTGCCCGCGGCCGTGGAGGACTCCTCCGCCAACCGCGCCGGGTTCCTGACCTCCTCGGCGGCCCTGCGCGAGGCGCTGGAGGCCGCCCCCACCGAGCTGATGACCGACGCCGAGCGCGACCTCGCCGACCGGATCGCCGGGCTGTGGCAGGACTACTTCACCTCCGACGACCGGGCCGTGGCCCTGTACCGCGCCGGGGACGTCGTGGCCGCCGAGACCGAGGTCATGGAGGTCGGTTTCGTCGCCTACGCCGACATGCTCACCGCCACCCAGGAGCTGTCCGCCTCGGTGGAGGCCCGCGCCGACGCGGCCGCCGCCGACGCCGACGCGGCCGCCGCGCGCAGCCGGAACCTCGTCGTGGCCACGCTGGTCGCCGCGGCGGCGCTCGTGGTGCTGCTGCTGGTGGTCCTCACCCGCAGCATCGTCGGCCCCCTGCGCCGCAGCGTCGACGACCTGCACCGCATCGCCGAGGGCGACCTGACCGTCGTGCCCGTCGTCGACGGCCGCGACGAGTTCCGCGGCATGGCGCAGGCCCTGGAGGCGGCGGTCTCCGCCACCCGCCGCACCGTCGGCGACGTCGGCGCGATCGCCCGCGAGGTCGCCGGGATGGCCGACGAGCTGGCCGGCCGCGCGCAGGACCTGTCCGCCGCGAACGAGCGCACCACCGGCGACACCGACCGCGCCGCCCGCTCGGCCGAGGTCGTGTCCGCGGACGTGGCCACCATCGCCACGGGCGCCGACGAGCTGGGTTCGGCGATCAACGAGATCTCCTCCGGGATGGCGCAGTCGGCGTCGGTGGCCCGCGAGGCCGTCGAGGCGGCCGAGAGCACCCGCGCCACCGTCGCCGAGCTGGGCCAGGCCACCCGCGCCATCGCCAGCGTCGTGGGCACCATCACCGCGATCGCCGAGCAGACGAACCTGCTGGCGCTGAACGCCACGATCGAGGCGGCGCGCGCGGGGGAGATGGGCAAGGGTTTCGCGGTCGTCGCCGGTGAGGTGAAGGAACTGGCGCAGCAGACCGCCCGCGCCACCGAGGACATCACCGGCAAGGTCGCCGCCATCGAGCGCGGCAGCGGGGACGCGGCCGCCACCATCGGCCGCATCGCCGAGATCATCGCCCGCATCGACGACCACCAGGCCACCATCGCCGCCGCGGTGGAGGAGCAGACCGCGACGACCGGCGAGCTGGCCCGCACCGTGGCCGGCGCGGCGGGCGGCACGCAGGAGATCGCCGGGGTGCTCTCGGCGGTGGCCGGCGCCAGCGCCGCGGACCGCTCCAGCCTGGAGCAGGTGCGCACCTCGGTGTCGGCCCTGCGCGACGCGTCCGGGCGGCTGCGCGAGGCCGTGGGCGCATTCCGCGTCTGACGCGCGCCGGACGGGGGCGGGACGCACCCGCCCCCGTCCGGTGACGCCCGCGGGCGGCGCGTCAGACGACGCCGAGGTCGTGCATGGCGTCGGCCACCCGCACGAACCCGGCGCAGTTCGCGCCCAGGACGTAGTCCCCGGGGCTGCCGTACTCCTCGGCGGCCTCGTGGCAGCGGGCGTGGATGTCGCGCATGATCTCGGCGAGCTTCGCCTCCGAGCGCTCGAACGTCCAGGAGTCGCGCGAGGCGTTCTGCTGCATCTCCAGGGCCGACGTCGCCACGCCGCCGGCGTTCGCGGCCTTGCCCGGGCCGAAGGCGGCACCGGCGGCCCGCAGGACCTCCACGGCGGCCGCCGTCGTCGGCATGTTCGCGCCCTCGGCGACCAGCACGCAGCCGTTGCGGACCAGCGTGGTGGCCGCGGCCTCGTCGAGCTCGTTCTGGGTCGCGCACGGCAGGGCGACCTCGCACGGGACGTCCCACACCGAACCGCCGCCGACGTACCGGGCCGAGGGGGACCGGTCGGCGTAGACGCCGAGGCGGGCGCGCTCGACCTCCTTGACCTGCCGCAGCAGGTCCACGTCGAGACCGGACTCGTCGACCACGTACCCGCCGGAGTCCGAGCACGCCACGACCCGCGCGCCGCACTGCTGCGCCTTGGCGATGGCGTGGACGGCGACGTTGCCCGACCCGGAAGCCACCACGCGCCGGCCGTCCAGGGAGCTGCCGCGGGCGGCCAGCACCTCCTCGACGAAGAAGACCAGGCCGTAACCGGTGGCCTCCGGGCGCACCTGCGCGCCGCCCCAGGACAGGCCCTTGCCGGTGAGAACCCCGGACTCGTACCGGTTCGTGATGCGCTTGTACTGGCCGAACATGTAGCCGATCTCCCGGCCACCGACGCCGATGTCCCCGGCCGGGACGTCGGTGTACTCCCCGAGGTGGCGGTACAGCTCGGTCATGAACGACTGGCAGAACCGCATGACCTCCGCGTCGCTGCGGCCCTTGGGATCGAAGTCGGCCCCGCCCTTGCCGCCGCCGATCGGCATGCCCGTCAGGGCGTTCTTGAAGACTTGCTCGAAACCGAGGAACTTCACGATCCCCAGGTTCACCGACGGGTGGAAGCGCAGACCGCCCTTGTACGGCCCCAGCGCGGAGTTGAACTCCACCCGGAACCCGCGGTTGACGTGCACCTCGCCGCGGTCGTCCTGCCACGGGACGCGGAAGATGATCTGCCGCTCCGGCTCGCAGATGCGCTCGATCATCTTCGCGTCGAGGTAGTGGGGGTGCTTGGCCAGCACCGGGGCGAGCGTGTACAGCACCTCGCGGGTGGCCTGGTGGAACTCCGTCTCACCCGGGTTGCGCCGGGTGACCTCCTCGTAGATCCGGTCGATGTCGGTGGCGGCGTGCGTCATGGTCAGTGGGGCTTCCCTCGTCCGGTCGGTCCCGTCCGCGCCTGCTCGGGACGTGGTCCGACGCTACCGGGCGGTGCGCGGGCGGTCTCGGCGGAGCCCCGGGACCCTCGACGGCGCCGGCGTCCAGCGCCGGGTCGAGGTTCTCCACGAAGCGGTCCGGGCGGGTTCGACAGGCTCGGGGAGGAGACCCCCACCGAGACCAGGGTGACCCCGGCCCGGCCCGTGAGCCGCAGGTCCCCACCGCCGCACCCGGGGGCGAGGCTACCGGGACCCGCCGATCAGAACCGACCACGCACCGCGGTGTCCTGGGCCCGCTGCCGACCTGGCCCGTCGACGGTCATGCGGCGGCCGCGGGGGCACCCTCCGGCGGCGTGCCTCCCGAGGGCGCCTCGCCGTCGGGGAACCCCCCGCCCATCCCGCCGGTGGCCTCCTGCTGGGTGACGCTGCCGGCGTAGTCGTCGCTCGGGTCGCGGTAGACGGTGTGGACGTGGCCCCACCCGCTGGTGCTGACGCCGTCGACGTCGGCCCCGGCCGACCCGCCCTGGGCCTGGAACGAGACGTACACGTCCGGCCCGGAGATCGAGAAGTCGATGCCGTCGCCGGTGCTCATGTCGTACGTGGTCTCGCCGGACCAGGCCACGACCGTGGTGTCGAGGGTGGCCTCGATCTCGGCGAGGGTCGTGGCGGTGCTCTCCGCGTCGGCCATGCCGGCCCAGTTCGCGATGAGTTCGAGCAGCAGCTGCTTCTGCTCGTCGGTCAGGTCGGCGCCGGTGAGGCCGGCGCCGGTGGAGAACTCGCACGTGTCGCCGGGGGCGCAGGAACTCACGTCGCCGGAGGTCAAGGTGGCCTGCTGCTCGGCGGTCAGGCTGTCGAAGAACGCGAAGGCGTCGGTGTAGATGCCGTCGAAGGGCTGCACCTCCTCGCCGTCCTCGTCGGTGTAGACGGCCGGCTGCACGCCCAGGTGGGTGGGGGCGAACGTGATGTCGTTCGCGGCGCCGTCGAGGGTGGCGTTGATGCCGAGGTGGTGCCCGCCGAACTGCACCTCGAACGCGCTGGTCGTGGAGGGCTCGCCGAAGAAAGCGATGTAGTACTGGCCGAGGCTCTCCTCGGTGGAGCTGGAGTTCTCGTGCAGGTACTCGTCGCCGCCCATGATCCCGGTGACGGTCGCGTAGGCCTCCTCGCTGAGGAGCGACTCGAGGACGGCGAGGGCGGCGGTCTGCTGCTCCTCGGTGAGGTCGGTGAGGTTCAGGCCGGCCCGTTCGACGAACGTGACGGGGAAGTTCGACCAGGAGGTGGTCTTGGTCTCGTCGTCGTAGTCGTACAGGACGGCCTCGCGCTGCTCGTCGCTGAGGGTCGCCAGGAACGCCTCGGCCGCGGCGGTGGTGTCGCTGATGGTCCCGGCGGTGGTCGTCGCGTCGGTGGTCGTGGTCGCCGCGGCGTCCACGACCGTGCTCGACGTCGAGGTGCTGGCGGCCGTGGAGCCGGTCGCGGTGTCCGTGGTGGTGCTGCACCCGCTGAACGCCAGGCTCCCGGCGAGCACCACGGCGGCGAGCCAGGTGGTGCGGCCGGTGAGCCGGCGCAGGCCGGTGCGGGCGGGGGTCGTGCCGATCTCCGTCATGTCCTCGATGGTGGGACGGCACCTTGTGGCCTTCCTGTGCCCGGCCCGTGAGCCGGCCACGATCCCCGCGCGCCGGTTTCGGCGTGCTGGTGACCGGGGCGCTCGGGATGCTGGTCCCCGAACCCGCCCGTCGACCGGTGAGAACGACTGGAGCCCCGCTCGTGACCGATGCCCCCGCCCCGTCCCCCCGAGGTCACGACGCGCCCGGCGCGGGGCGGGTGTCGGCCGACCGGCGGACCCTGCTGTCCGGTCTCCTGTTCGGTGCCGGGATCGCGGCCTCGATGATCGACCTGTTCGTCTTCCACCTGGCGCTGCACTGGCACCACTTCTACGACCGCTCCACCCCGGCCGTCGCGCTGACCGCCGACGGTTTCTTCCACGCGGCCGGGTGGGGGATCACCGTCTGGGGGTTGTTCCTGCTGGCCGACGTCCGCCGTCGCACCGCCGCGTCCGGTGGGGTGACGTGGAAGCGGTGGGTGGGTGCGGTCGTCACGGGGGTCGGGGGTTTCCAGCTCTTCGACGGCGTGGTGGACCACAAGCTCCTGCGGATCCACCAGATCCGGTACGGGGTGGACCTGCTGCCCTACGACCTGGTGTGGAACGGCGCGGCGGTGCTGCTGGTCGCGGTCGGTCTCGTGGTGCTGCGGCGCAACCGTCCGCGCGGCGGCGCGCGGTGAGCGGTCACCACTCCCACCCCGGGACGCACCCCGGACTCGCCGGGGCGCCCGTGCTGCCGACCGGGTTCGAGGTCGTCGTCGTGGTAGTGCTGCTGCTGGCCGCCGCCGGGTACGCGGCCGGGGTGCGGGCGTCCCGCGGCCGCGGCCGCTGGCCGGTGCACCGCACGGTCTGCTGGGGCGCCGGGCTGCTGTGCGTCGCCGCGGGGACGGTGGGCCCGCTGGCCCGCGCGGCGCACCACAGCTTCACCGCCCACGCGGGCGCCCACCTGGCGCTGGCGATGGTGGCGCCGCTGCTGCTGGTGCTCGCGGCGCCGGTGACGCTGGCGCTGCGCGCCCTGCCGGTCCGCCGCGCCCGGGTCCTGTCGCGGGTGCTGCGGTGGCCGCCGGTCCGCGTGGTGTCGCACCCGGTGGTGGCCGCCGTGCTGAACGCCGGGGGGCTGTGGGTCCTCTACCGCACCGACGTGTTCGCGCTGACGCACACGTCGGCGCCGGTGCACGTCCTGGTGCACGCGCACCTGTTCCTCGCCGGGTACCTGTTCACCGCCTCGGTGGCCGGCCGCGACCCCGACCCGCACCGGGCGTCGCTGCCGGTGCGGTTCGGGGTGCTGGTCGTCTTCGTCGCCGTCCACTCGGTGCTGACGAAGTCCCTGTACGCCGACCCGCCGGCGGGCGTCGCGGTCGCCGACGCCGAGCGGGGGGCGCAGTTGATGTACTACGGCGGGGACGTGGTCGACCTCGCGCTCATGGTCCTGGTGGTCGCCGGGTGGTACCGCGCCCGGTGGGCGCGACCGGGACCGGCGACCGCGGTGCCCGCCCCGGCTCCTTGAGACCGGTGGCGGTCTCGCGGGGTGGGTGGCGAGCCGCTCTTGCCTCGGCGCAAGTGCGTCGTTACCGTCTGGGTAATCGCTTTCCCACCGCCAGGAGCCGACGATGACGACCGGTACCGCGCCCCCGTCCACCGGCGACGGGGCGCTCCGCCGGGTCGGCGCCGAGGTCCACCGGTGATCGCCGGGACCCTGGAGGTCGAGGGCCGCACCGTCGCCGTCCTCGACGACGGCACCGGCATGGAACGCCGGCTCTCCCCGCGCCCCCACCTGCACCCCGTGCGCACCCTCGGCGGCCGCCTCGTCACCGACGTCCGCCCCGACGACCACCTGCACCACCACGGCGTCGGCATCGCCGTCCCCGACGTCGACGGCACCAGCTACTGGGGCGGGCGCACGTACGTCCGCGGCGAGGGCTCCCGGGAACTCGGCAACCACGGCGTGCAGCGCCTGGCCGCACCCGGCGGCACCGTCGACTGGACCGACCGGCACGGGAGGCTCCAGATCCGCGAGCAGCGCCGCACCACCGCCACACCCGACCCCGAGGGCTGGCTCCTGCGGTGGCGCTCCACCGTCGAGGCGCTCGCGCCCCTGAGCGTCGGCAGCCCCGCCACCAACGGCCGCGACGGCGCGTTCTACGGCGGGTGGCTGTGGCGCACCCCGTTCGCCACCGCGCAGGTCCACGTCGCCGAGGGGGAGGGGACCGCCACCGCGCACGGCTCCACCTCGCCCTGGCTGAGCCTCAGCGCCGAAGGGGTGTGGCTCCTCGCCGTCCAGCGCGCCGAACCCCTGCCCTGGTTCGTCCGCACCGAGGGGTGGGTGGGTTTCGGCCCGGCCTGGGCCGTCGACCGGCGCCGGGAACTGCGCCCCGGCGAACCCCTGCACGTCCACCTCGACGTCCTCGTCGGCGACGGCCACCGCAGCGGTCCCCAGCACCGGGACACCGCCGCCCGCCTGCTCGGGCAGGACACCCCGTGAGCGCCGTGCCCACCGCGGTGCCCACCGTGGCGCTCGCCGGCGTCCACGGGTTCGGCCGCACGTACGTCGAGCGCCTCACCGCCCGCCACCGCGCCGGGCGGCTGCGCTGGACCGCCGCCGCCGACCCCCGGCTCGCCGCCGGGGAGGTGCCGCCCGGGATGCCCGGCGACGTCGCGGCGCACCGGGACCTCGCCGACCTCCTGGCCCACCACCGCCCCGACGTGGTCGCGCTGGCCACCCCGCTGCACACCCACGCCGACCTGGCCGCCGCCGCGCTGCGCGCGGGGTCCGACGTGCTGCTGGAGAAACCCGCGACCACCGGGCTGGAGGAGTTCACGACCCTCCAGCGGATCGCCGAGGAGTGCGGCCGTCAGGTGCAGGTGGGTTTCCAGAGCCTGGGGTCCGACGCCCCCGCCCACGTCCGCGCCCGGATCGCGGCCGGCCGCATCGGCAGCGTCACCGGGTACGCGGCCGGCGGGTGCTGGCAGCGACCGCGGTCCTACTTCACCCGCGCCGACTGGGCGGGCCGGCGGCGGCTGGGGGACCGCGTCGTCGCCGACGGCGTCCTGACGAACCCGCTGGCCCACGCGGTCGCGACGGCGCTGGCGGTCGCCGACCGCCGCGGGGCCGACGACGTCGTCTCGGTGCTGGTGGACCCGCACCGCGTCAACGACATCGAGACCGACGACACGACGGCCGTCCGGGTCGGGCTGCGGGACTCACCCGGTCTCGTCCTGGCGGGCACCCTCGCGGCGTCCGAAGCCGGGGAGCCCTTCGTCGTCGCGCGGGGGACCGGCGGCCGCATCACCCTCTACTACACCCTCGATGTCGTCGTGGAGGAGGTTCCCGGACGGCCCCCGCTGGTCAGCCGGCACGACCGCACCGATCTGCTCGACGACCTGCTGGAGCACCGCGCCAGCGGCCGCCCGCTGCTGTCCCCGCTGGCGGGTTCCGGGGCGTTCACCCGGGTCCTGGACGCCATCGTCGGGGGCCCGGCACCCCGCCCGGTCGACCCGGTCCGGGTGCGCGCCGTCGACCTGCCCGGCGGCGACCGGCGCCTGGAGCTGCCCGGGGTCGAGGAGGCCGTGGCCGCGGTCCTGGAGACGCACCGCACGTTCACCGAGCTCGGGGTGGACTGGACCCGGTGAGCGCGCCCGGCCAGGTCGGCGGAACCGCCGATCTCGCCGGGTACCGGAACCCGAGTGCTGAGCCCGGTTCACCTGACCCCCGACAGCGCGCCGGGGCCCGGCTGGACGTCGTGCGATCGGACAGGAGGGCCGGACGTCCGCGCGCCTACTGCCGACACCCGACCACCAGGTGACCGAGACCGGCCCCGGCGGCCCACGCGCGCGTGCCGGCCACGTCGCGGTGCACCTGCGCGACGAGCCCGTCCGTCCCGTCGAACCGGCGCTGCGGCCGCAGCCGGACGTGGAGCCGGACCTCGACGGTGCGGTCGTACAGGTCGCCGGTGAAGTCCAGCAGGTGGGCTTCCAGGAGCCGGTGGCCGTCCCTGCCGTAGAACGTCGGGCGGTGCCCCACGGAGACGGCGGCGACGTGCAGCGCGCCACCGCCGCCGGGGTCGACCTGCACGGTGCCGGCCCACACCCCGTCGCGCAGCCCGTGCCCGGGGACGGCGACGTTGGCGGTGGGGAAACCCAGCAGCCGGCCCCGCTCGTCGCCGTGCTCGACGACCCCGGAGACGACCAGCGCGACGCCCGCGGCGGTGTCGCGCGGTCGCGGGACCGCCGGTCGCGGGGAACCCGGGGAGCCCGGGAAACCCCGCGTCCCGGGCGCACCCGGCCCGGTGCTCGTCGTCGTCCGCGTCGTGGTCACCGCGTCGTCACCTCGCCCGTCCCCGCGCGGGGGCGCGCCACCGCGTCCAGGTGCTCCAGGGCGGCCGCCAGCGACCACACCTCGCCCATCTTGTGACCGATGTCGAACAGGTTGGCCCGGTGGATCGCCTCGTCGCGGTCGCCCACGGCGTCGGCGACCACGACCGGGACGAAACCGTGCTGCATGGCGTCCAGGGTGCTGGCGCGCACGCAGCCGGAGGTGCTCAGCCCGGCGATGAGCAGGGTGTCCACCCCCAGGGCGTCCAGGTGCGCCGCGAGGCCGGTGCCGAAGAACGCGCTGGGGTACTGCTTGACGACCTCGTGCTCGCCGGGCCGGGGTTCGAGACCGTCCACGTAGGCGGCGAAGGGGCTGCCGGTGGTGAACGCGGCCAG
Source organism: Kineococcus rugosus (assembly GCF_050871975.1). Lineage (NCBI taxonomy): Bacteria > Bacillati > Actinomycetota > Actinomycetes > Kineosporiales > Kineosporiaceae > Kineococcus > Kineococcus rugosus. The sequence goes on from NZ_JBJLSJ010000016.1 coordinate 96,990, forward strand.
GGCGGGGACCTTGCGGAAGAACACCCCGGCGTCGGACCCGTCGGGCCGGATGTCGACGCGGGTCACGACGACCGGGATCCCCGCCGAGCGCGCCGCGCCGAGCAGGACCCGCATCGCGGCCACCGGTTCCTCCACCCCGGCGTACAGGGAGCAGCGGGGATCGGTGTAGGCGCGCGCCGGGTCGACGAGCAGCAGCGCCGGGCGCTCGCCCGGGCGCAGGTGGTGGCCGTACCCGGCGGTTTCGTAGTCGCGCTGCTGCGTGCTGGTCGGGTGGGTGGTCACGGTCGCTCCTTCGGCGGGAGGGGGTGGGACGGGCCCGCGCTGCGGGGACCGGGGGCGCGGGGGCGGGGGAGCGGCGGGCGGGGCCGGGGGACGGCCGCGGGTCGGCGGCAGGCTCCAGCAGGCCACCAGCGCGAGCGCGGCCAGCACCGCGAGGACGGCCAGCGCGGTGCGCACCCCGCTGGCGAACGCGGCCGTCCCGCCGGCCCCGGAGGCGGTCAGGGTGCCGGCGTACGCGGCGGCGCGGTCCGCGGCGCCGAGCCCGCTCGTGGCGACCCCCAGCGCCAGCGCGGTGCTGAGCAGGTACCCGACGTTCTGCAGGGCGGAGCGGACCCCGTTGGCCGCGCCCCGCGAACCCGCGGCGACGGTGAGCATCAGGGTGCTGGTGCTGGGGGTCATGAACAGCCCGGTGCCGATGCCGACCGCGGCCAGCGCCGGCCCGACCGGCCCGTAGGGGCCGCCCGGGCGCAGCACCACGGCGAGGGTGACGACCCCGCCCAGCACGAGCGCGCTGCCGACGGTGGTGAGCAGCCGGGCGCTGACCCGGCCCACGAGGTGCCCGGCCGCGACGGCGGCCAGCGTCGTGCCGACCGCCACCGGGCTGACCAGCAGCCCGGCGGCCAGAGCGTCGCGGTGCCCGGCGGCCTGCAGCACCAGCGAGGCGAGCACGACGACGGAGTACTGCGCGGCGGCGTTGAGCAGCACCGCCGCGTACAGCGGCGCCCGCACCCGGTGGACTACCAGGCGCAGGTCGACCAGCGGGTGCCGCCGGCGGGCCTGCAGCACCGCGAACGCGGCCCACGCCACCGCCGCGAGCGCGGCGACCGCGACGGTGCCCCCGGCGCCGGGCAGGCCGACCGCGCTCAGCGCGTCGGGGGACAGGGCCAGCAGGGTCGCCGTCAGCGCCAGCGCGGACAGCCCCGCCCCGGCCAGGTCGAAGGGCTGGCGGGGCCCGGGGGGCCGGCGCGCGGCGGGCAGCACCAGCAGCGACCACACCAGGCCCACCGCGCACAGCGGCAGCGTCAGCAGGAACGTGCCGCGCCAGCCCAGCAGTTCCGTCGCGGCACCGCCCAGCAGGGGGCCCGCCGCCTGGCTGACCGCGGCGACGGTGGCGTTCAGGCCCAGCGCGCGTCCCAGCGAGGACGCCGGGAACACGTCGGTGAGCAGCGGGGTCGTGTTGGTGACGAGGGCGGCCGCCCCGACGGCCTGCACGGTGCGGGCGGCGATGAGCACCTCCGCCGAGGGGCTCAGCGCGCACGCCACCGTCGCGGCGGTGAACACCGCGAAACCCGCCAGGTACAGCGGGCGGCGGCCCAGGATGTCCGCGAGGCGGCCCAGCGCGAGGATCAGCGCGGTCGTGACGAGCATGTACGACAGCAGGACCCAGCTCGCCTGCCCGGCGCTCGCGCCGAGTTCCCGGGTGATCGTCGGCAGCGCGACGTTCACCCCGGAGACGTTGAGGAACACCACGACCACGCCGCAGCCGGTCGCGGAGAAGACCGTCCACGGCGAGCGCGACGGTGCACCACCGGCCACGTCAGCGGTCGGCCGGCGCGGCGGGGGGCGCGGCGGGGGGCGCGGCGAGGTGGTGGTCGGTCAGGCGCTGGAACGCCACCCCCAGCCCCAGCAGCAGGGCGTCGTCGAAGGGGCGCCCCACCAGCTGCACCGCCACCGGGAACCCGTCACGGCCCCGCCCGGCGGGCAGCACCAGCGCCGGCGACCCGGTCAGGTTGAACGGGGACGTGTTGCGCGGCAGCACCTCCTGCAGCGGGACGCGCTGCCCGCCCACGTCGACGGTCAGGTCGTCCAGCCGGGGGGCGGTGGCGCCGACCCCGGGGGTCAGCAGCGCGTCCACCCCGGCGGCGTCCATCGCCGCCTGTACCGCGCGCTGCGCCGCGGCCCGCGACCGCAGGGCGCGCAGGTAGTCCGCGGCGCTCGCCCCCGCCCCGCGGGCCAGCCGCTTGCGGGTCCCGGCGTCGAACAGGTCGACCCGGGCCAGCGCGGCCTCCTGGGTGGCGAGCAGTTCGCTGGACAGCACGACGAGGGCGTCGGCGTACGCCTCGCCCGCGCCGGGCAGGTCCACGTCGACGACCTCGGCGCCGGCGGCGCGCAGGACGGCGGCCGCGTCGTCCACGGCCGCGACCACGGCCGGGTCGCAACGCTGCTCGAACCAGCCGCGCACCCGGCCCAGGCGCCGGCCCCCCAGCCGGGCGTGCGCCGCCACGTCCGCGGGGGCGCACGCGGGCACGTGCTCGGCGGCCGTGGGGTCGGCGCCGTCGGGACCGGCCAGGACGTGCAGCACCGCCGCGAGGTCGGCCGCGCTGCGCGCCAGCGGTCCCACGTGGTCCAGCGTCCAGGACAGGGTCGCCACCCCGGTGCGCGGCACGAGGCCGTGGGTGGGTTTCAGTCCCGTCAGCCCGCAGATCGAGGCCGGGACCCGCACCGAGCCGCCGGTGTCGGTGCCCAGCGCCAGCGGCACCGCGCGCGCCGCGACGGCCGCGGCCGAACCGGTGGAGGACCCGCCCGTCCAGCGCCCGGGCCCCCAGGGGTTCGGCACCGCGGGGTGGCGCCGGCCGGTGGGCAGGCCGCAGGCGAACTCGGTGGTCGCGGTCATCGCGACGGGCACCGCCCCCGCGGCGCGCAGCCGGGCCACGGCGGTGGCGTCGGCGGTGGCGACGCGGTCGCCGGTGTGCAGGGAACCGCAGGTGACGGGGGTGCCGGCGACGTCGACGATCTCCTTGACCGCGAACGGGACCCCCTCCAGCGGGCGGGCGGTCCCGGTGGCCCAGCGGCGCGCGCTCTCGGCGGCGGCCGCGCGGCTGCCCGCGACGGCGGCGGTGAACGCCGCGGGCGCCGGGCCGGTGGGCCCGGTGGCCGCGACGGCGGCGTCGTGCACCGCGAGCGGGTCCAGCGTCCCGTCGGCGTAGGCGGCGAGCAGGTCCAGGACGCCGCCGGACCCGCTGCGGGGGAGCAGATCAGCCGCCGCGGGGCCCGGGGTGCCGGCCCGGGCGGCCGCGCGCGCGGCGCGGCGCAGGAACTCCTGGCCGGCGGCCGGTTCGGGCCCGGTGGCGCTGGGTGAGGCGGGGTGGAGCCGGGTGCGGGCGCCGGCCAGCAGGTCCTGGTACTCGGCGTCGGCGAGCGCGGCGCGGGCCAGGTCGGCGACCACCTCGGCGGGGGCCTCGGCGGGGGCCTCGGCGGGGGCCGCGCGGTGGGCGGTCGCCACGGGGACGTTCACGCGGGGACCCCGCCGCGGGTCAGGCGGGCCAGCAGGTCCACCACGTCGGCCCGCCGGTCGCGGGCCAGGGGGAACGCGGCCCGCGCGCGGTCCACGTCGGCGAGGTCGACGTCCACGCGCAGCACGTGCCCGGCCGCGTGCGGGGGCGCCTCGGCCAGCACGGCGCCGGTGGGGCCCACCACGCAGGAGCGGCCGAAGTAGTCCACCGACGTCCCGTTCAGGTGCTCGGTCCCGGCGCGGTTCGCCGCGACCACGAGCACCTGCGACTCCATCGCCCGCACCGACAGCTCGGTCGTGAACAGCGTCTCCCGGTCGCCCAGCGAGCTGACGACGGCCAGGACGACCTCGGCGCCCAGGGCCCGCGCCAGCGCCCAGTGCTCGGGGAAGGACCGGTCGTAGCAGATGACGCAGGCGAAGCGGGTGCCCAGCAGGTCGAGCACGACGGGCGCCGGGCCCGGGGCGAAGAAGTACTTCTCGTCCACGTCGACGCCACCGACGTGGTTCGCGGGCAGGGCGAGCTTGCGGTACGCGGGGTAGGTGCGCCCCTCGGCGTCGCGCCAGGGCAGCAACCGCCCCGCCGCGTCGACCGCCACCGCGGAGTTGTGCAGGACACCGGCGGCGGTGCGCTCGTACATCCCCCACACGATCGCGACGCCGAGCTCGCGGGCGAGCGCGCCGAAGAACTCCGTGGCCGGGCCGGGCAGGGTCTGGGCCCACCCGGTGCGGTCGCTGGCCCGGGAGGTGCAGAAGTACGGGGTGGTGATGAGCTCGGGCAGCAGCACCAGCTGCGGGGCCAGGCCGTCGGCGTCGGGGGCGGCGGCCTCGCGGACCAGGCCGGCGAGGACGTCGAGGTTCCCGGCGAGATCCTCGGTGCACTCCCCGGCCTGCACGACGCCGATCCGCAGGGGCCGCTGCGGGCCCGGGTCCGTACCGCTCACGTTCTGCTCCTCCTGGTGCTGTTCGGTCGTCGGTGCGCGGGCCGCGACGCCGGGACGGGTCCGGTCCCGGCGTCGCCGCGGTGCGCCGGGGTCAGGCGGGGGCGCCGGCCTGCACGGGGATGCGGTTGCGCGACCGCATGAGCGGCTGGATGCGGGTGCCGAAGTCGTCCAGGCCCTGGAGGAAGTCGTCGAAGGTGAGCATGACGCCCTCGACGCCCGGCAACCCGGCCAGTTCGTCCAGCATCCGCGCGACGCTCTCGTAGGACCCGACGAGGGTGCCCATGTTGAAGTTCACCGCCCCCTCGGGCAGCGAGATCGTCCGGGCGGTGGAGCTGTCGTCGGCGGCGGTGTCCGCCGAGGCCTCGCCGGCCTGGTAGTCAAGGGCGCTGGTGTCGGCGTTGTCGTGGTAGTCGTGCCACTTCGCCAGGGCCAGTTCGTCGGTCTCGTCGGCGATGACCATGAACAGCGCGAACGCCCCTACGTCGCGGCCGGTCCGGTCCACGGCCTCCACGAGGCGCTCGCCGGTGCCGGCCAGGGCGGTGGGGGTGTTCACCCCGGTGCCCATGAGGAAGTTGTGGTCGGCGTGCTCGGCGGCGAACGCCATGCCCGACGCGCTCTGCCCGGCGGCGACGATGTCGATGTGCCCGCCGGTCGGCCGCGGGGACAGGACGCAGTCGTCCATGGAGTAGAACTCGCCCTTGAAGTCGCTGCGGCCGTCCGCCCACAGCTCGCGCATGACCTGGACGTACTCGGCGGCGCGGGCGTAGCGGTTCTTGAAGTGCTCGTCGCCGGGCCACAACCCCATCTGGGTGTACTCACCGGGCGCCCACCCGGTCACGATGTTGACGCCGAACCGGCCGGGGGCGATCGAGTCGACCGTGGAGGCCATGCGCGCCACGAGGGCCGGCGGGAGGGTGAGGATCGCGGTGGAGGCGTAGAGCTTGATCTTCTCGGTGACCGCGGCCAGGCCCGCCATGAGGGTGAAGGACTCCATGGCGTGGTCCCAGAACTCGGTGTCGCCGCCGAAACCGCGGAACTTCACCATCGACAGCGCGAAGTCGAGGCCGTGGCCCTCGGCCTTCTGCACGATCTGCTTGTTCAGCTCGAACGTGGGCATGTACTGCGGGGAGCTCTTGGAGATGAGCCAGCCGTTGTTCGCGATCGGGATGAACACTCCGATGTCCACGGGTTCCTCCTGGGTCTGTGCTCGGTCGGGGTGGGTCCGGCGGTGCGTGACTTCGAATGTATTCAGGTGCCGTTGCGGTGCTGTCTCCATCGTGTGAACACCGCGTTGCGGCGCGGGCGGGGTCAGCCGGCGGCGCCGGAGCGGTGCCGCACGTAGCGGCTCAGCCCCACGGCCACCACGAGCGCGCCGCCGTAGAACAACTGCTGCACGAAGCTCTGGGCCCCCATCATCTGCAGGCCGACGACCCCGGAGGACAGGAAGTACACCGCCACCACCGTGCCCAGCGGGTTGAAACGCCCCGGGACGATCGCGGTGGCGCCCAGGTAGGCGGCGGCGAACGCGGGCAGCAGGAACGACTGGCCCGAGGAGGGGTCGGCCCCGCCCAGCGCCCCCGCGTACACCACCCCGGCCAGCCCCGCGATCAGCGAGGCCCCCAGGAACGCCCCGGCCCGCAACCGGTCCACCGCGAAACCCGACAGCGCCGCGACCTGGGGGCTGCGGCCCACGAACAGCAGCCGGCGCCCCAGCGGGGTGAACTCCAGCACCAGCGCCAGGACCACCGCGGCGGCCAGCGCGGCGTAGAACTGCAGCGGGACCCCCAGGAACCGGCTGCCCACGGTCGCCGACACCAGCGCGGGGTCGATGCCCGTCACGCTCGACTGGCCGCTGATCCACTGCACGACGCCGAGCGCGAACGTGCCCGAGCCCAGGGTCACGATGAACGACGGGATGCCGAAGCGGACGACCCCGACGGCGTTCGCGACCCCCACGAGCAGGGCCGCGCCGATCCCGCCCGCCACGGCCGCGGCGATGCCCCAGCCCTGCTGGACGTTCAGCACGGCGGTCACCATCGCCGACAGCGAGAGCGTGGAGGCGATCGACAGGTCGAACTCCCCGGTCGTCAGCGGCAGCAGCACGCCCAGGGCCAGGATCAGCAGCACCGCCTGCGAACCCAGGACGCTCTGCAGGTTCCCCGCGGTGGGGTACGTGTCCGGGCGCAGCAGCGAGAACACCACGACGACCAGGGCCCAGGCGGCGATGAGCGCGAACCGCTCGCCGTGGCCGCGGGCCCTGGCGCGCGGTGCCGGCCCCGCCGCGCCCGGGGACCCCGGGGTCGAGGCGGTCCGGCCGCGCCGGCCGCCCTGCGCGGCGTCCCGCGTGCTGTGCTGCGTCGTCTCCTGGGTCATGACCTGCTCTCCTGGGGCTGAGGGGTGCGGACCTGCTGTCGGGGGACCAGCGCGGTGCTGGACAGCACGCGGTCGGAGATCGTCGCCGGGTCGAGGTCGGGGCCGGTCAGCTCGGCGACGACCCGCCCGCGGGCCAGGACGAGCACCCGGTCGCAGACGGTGGCCAGCTGCTCGTAGTCGGAGCTGCACAGCACCGTCGCCGCCCCCTCCCGCGCGGCCTCGCGCAGCACCCCGAAGATGTGCGCGCGGGCGCCGACGTCGACGCCCTGGGTGGGTTCGGCCAGCAGCACCAGGCGCGGCCCGGTCTGCAGCCACTTGGCCAGCACGGCCTTCTGCTGGTTCCCGCCGCTGAGCGTCCCGAACACCGCGCCCGGGTCCCGGGGGCGGACGTCGAACCGCTCGGCGAGCTCGGCGGCCCGGGCCCGCAGGGCGCGCGGGCGCACCCGCCAGCGCGAACCCAGCTCGGTCAGGACGGGCATCGTCACGTTGCGCTCGACGCTCTCCTCCAGCACCCCGCCGTCCCGGCGGCGGTCGGCCGGCACGTAGACGACGCCGCGCCGCAGCGAGGACGCCGGGGTGGCCGACGCCACCGGCAGCGCCGTGCCGTCGAGGTCGAGGGAGCCGCCGCCGGCCCGGCGGGCCCCGTACAGCAGCGGCAGGACGTCCTCGTGGCCCGAACCGGCCAGCCCGGTCAGGCCGAGCACCTCCCCGCGCCCGACGTCGAAGGAGAGGCCGTGCACGCGAGGGCCTCCCAGGTCGCGGACCCGGGCCCGCGCGACCGCTCCCGCCGGCGACGGCGGCCGGGCCGCCCCCGCCTGCGCCGCGGCCGCGGCGGCGAGGGCGGGACCGACGATCAGCTCGGCCAGCTGCGCCGGTGTCGTGGTGGCGGAGTCCACCGTCGCCTCCAGCCGGCCGTCGCGCAGGACGCTGACGCGGCCGGTGTGCTGCAGGACCTCGTGCAGGTCGTGGGAGACCAGCAGGACCCCGGTCCGGCCGTCGGCGACGAGCTCGTGCACGACGCGGAAGAGCAGGTCGGTGCCCTCGCGGGGCAGGAACACCGTGGGTTCGTCGAGGATGAGCAGCGCCCGGGAGTCGCCGAGCTCGTCCACGGCCCGCAGGATCGCCACCAGGGCGCGCTCGGTGTCGCCCAAGCCCGCCACCGGGGCGGCGGGGTCGAGGTCCACGCCGTAGCGGGCCAGCGTCTGCGCGGCGCGGCGGCGCTCGGCCCGCCACGACACCACCGCGCGGCGGGCGGCGATCGCCTGGGCGACGCGCATGTTCTCCGCCACGGACAGTTCCGGCAGCAGGCCCAGGTCCTGGTGGACCACGCTGATCCCCAGGCGGCGGAACTCCCCGGGCGCCAGCGGCAGCGGGACCGGGCGCCCGTGCACCTCCAGCCGGGCGCCGGGGTCGGGCGGGTGCACGCCGGTGAGGACCTTGATGAGCGTGGACTTGCCCGAGCCGTTCTCGCCCAGCAGGCCGTGGACCTCCCCGGCCCCGACCTCCAGGGCGACGCCGTCCAGCGCGCGGTGCGCGCCGAACGTCTTGCTCAGCGCCTCGACCCGCAGGGCGGGGGAGTTCACGGTGCGCCCCAGAGCGCCTCGTACCCCGCGACGTGGGCGTCGCCGTAACCCTGTCCGGCCACGGGCGGGGTCCCGGTGGCGTCGACGTTCTCGTCGGTGAACACCTTCAGCGGCGTCTTCTGGTCCCCGTCGGCGACCAGCGGTGCGCCGGTGAGGACCCGCCCGACCTGGTCCAGCGTGGACCACGCGAGCCAGCGGATGTCCTCCCCGACGTCCATCGCCATGACGTCGCCGTCCTGCATGAGCTTCAGCACGTCGGGGGTCCCGTTGAAGGAGGCCATCTGCACCTGCCCCGTCTTCCCGGCGGCGGTGACGCCCTGCTGCGCGTAGAGGGCCATGGAGTCGTAGATCGGCAGGACGTACCCGACGCCGGGGTCGGACTGCAGCGCGGTCTGCACCTCGCCGGAGATCTTCGTCGCCCAGTCCGTGACGGGGACGTTGACGACCTTCACGGTGCACGCGGGGCAGTTCTGCTCGAACGTCGCGCGCATCGACTCCACCATCCCCTTCGACGGCGGGACCTCGTCGGCGGTGAGCAGGACGGCGTTCGCCTCGCCCTCGGAGTCGGCGATCGCCCAGTTCGCGATGAGCGCGGCGGCCTCGTCGAACGGCGCGGTCACCTGGGCGGTCACCAGGTCGGCGGCCTGCGGGCTGAAGGTGTCGCCGGTCTGCAGGGTGTGGGTGACGACGACGGGGATCCCGGCCGCCTTCGCCCGTTGCAGCGCAGGGACGATGAGGTCGACGTTCACGCCCTGCGCCAGGACGACGACGTCCGCGCCCTGGCTGACGGCCTGGTCGATCCCCGCGCTGTGCTCGGTCGGGGTCCCCTGGTTGGCGTACTCCACCCACGTCGCCCCGTAGCGCTCGGCGATGGCCGCGCTCTCCTCGTCGACGGCCTGCACGTAGGGCACGGCCGAGGAGTTCGGGATGTTGAAGATCGTCTTCCCGGCGATGTCGCGCATCGGGAAGGCCGGGGCCTGGAGCTCGAACGTCGGGTCGGCGCTGGCCGCCTCGACGGCCGCGGCGGCGGCGCTGACGCCGGCGGCGTCGACCTCCCCGCCGGCGGTGGAGGCGCTGGACCCGCCGCTGCAGGCCGCCAGGCCCAGGGCCAGGGTCAGGGCGGCGGCCAGGGCGGTGCTGCGCCGGGTTTCACGGGTCGGGGTGGCACTGGGCACGGAAGGGCCTCCAGGACGGTGGGGGCGGCGCGGAGCGGGGTGCGACGGCGGGCGGGGGCCGCGGGGCACCGGCTGCGGAACGCCGGGAACGGTCGTGCCTTCGAAGTCATGGAAAACCTAGGCCGGGCCCGTTACGCCCCCGCTCTCCGGCGGTTAAGAGTGCGTTACGCCCCGCGGCGGCGGGTGGAACCCCGCTCCACCAGTTCCACGCCGAACACCCGGTGCACGCGCGGCCGGTCCGGATCGGCGATCCGCTCCAGCATCGCCGCGGCCGCCGCCTCCGCCATCTCCACCAGCGGCTGCCGGACGGTGGTGAGGTCGATCATCGACCAGCCCGCCCAGTCCAGGTCGTTGTAACCGATCACCGCGACGTCGCCGGGCACCGACAACCCCAGCCGGCCGGCGGCGTCCAGGACCCCCAGGGCGATGTAGTCGGTCTGGCAGAACACCGCGTCGGGACGCTGCCCGGCGGGCACGTCCCCCAGCAGGCTCAGCGCGCCCTCCAGCCCGGTCCGCGGGTCGACCTGCCCCCGGCGCACCCGCTCGCGCGGCAGCGTCAGGCCCAGCGCCGACAGTTCCGCGCGGAAACCCCGTTCGCGGCGCGCCAGGCTCGGGTTGTCCCGGGGGCCGGCCACCATCGCGGGCCGGCGCGCGCCGATGGCGTGCAGGTGCCGGGCCACCAGCCGCCCGCCCTCGGCGTTGTCGGAGGTCATCCGGTCCACCCGTCCGCCCAGGGCGGTGTCGACGTCCCGGTTGAGCACCACGACCGGCATGCGGGCGTCCAGCAGGTCCGCCACGACGGGGGAACTGGTGCGCGCGGAGACGTAGACGATGCCGTCGACGATCCCGCCGCGCAGGCCGTCGAGGTTCTGCTCGAACTCCCCGGACTGCTCCTCGTGGTCGCTCATCAGCACCACCCGGTACCCGTGGGCGTGGAAACTCCGCTGCAGGGTGCTGATGATCACCGGGTAGGAGGGGTTGCGCAGGTCCCCGGAGACGATGGCGACGGAGGAGGTGCGCCGGGTGATGAGGCTGCGGGCCGAGGCGTTGACGACGTAACCCATCTCGCGGGCCACCCGCAGCACCAGTTCCCGGGTCTCGGGGACGACCCGGGCGTCGCCGCGCAGCGCCCGGGACACCGTCGACTGCGACACCCCCGCCGCGCGGGCGACGTGGTAGCCGGTGACGGGCCCGCCGTCGGCGGTGTTGACCGTGGAGTCGCCCATGCCGGTGAGGATAGGTCGCCTCCCGTCCCCGGTGCAGCGCACTGGTCACACCGGCGAAACGACGACGCAACACGGGTGCCCGACGCTGGTCGTGCAATCGCAGTCATCCCTCCCACCGCAGGACGGTCCCCGTGCCCGAGCTGATCGACTACGACGACGACCCCAAGGCCCTGTTCGCCACCTTCGCGCTCTTCCCCTCCGGCGTCGCCGCCCTGTCCGCTGTCGTGGAGGGGGAGCCGGTCGTGCTGGTCGCCTCCTCCTTCCAGGTCGGCATCTCCGCCGCCCCGCCGCTCGTGCTGGTCGCCGTGCAGCACACCTCCACCAGCTGGCCCCGGCTGGCTGCCGCCGCCCGGGCCGGCGGCAGGATCGGCGTCTCGGTGCTCGGCGAGGCCCACGACGTCGCGGCCCGGCAGATGGCCTCCCGGGCCGGTGACCGCTTCGCCGGCATCGAGACCACGACCACCGCGTCGGGGGCGCACTTCGTGCACGGCGCCCCCGCCTGGCTGGAGTGCAGCCTGCACTCGCAGTTCCCCGCGGGTGACCACGACGTCGCCCTGCTGCAGGTGCACGCCCTGGGCACCGAACCGCACCGGGAACCGCTGGTCTGGCACGGTTCCGGTTTCCGCGCGCTGCGGGCGCGGGTGAGCGCGTGAGCGCGGTCACCGGCGGTGGGGGGCTGCGCACCGCCGTCGTGGTCGGCAACCCCCGGCCCGCCTCGCGGACCCTGGCCGCGGCCCGCGCCTGCGCCCGCCTGCTGGGCGGCGCCGAACCCGACGTGGTGGTCGACGTGATCACCCTCGGTCCCGGGCTGCTGGGCTGGGGTGACGCCGCGGTCGCGCGGGCCGTGGCCGACGTCGCGGCCGCCGACCTGCTCGTGGTGGCCAGCCCCACCTACAAGGCCACCTACACCGGCGTCCTGAAGCTGTTCCTCGACCAGTTCGCCGGCGGTGAGGGGCTGCGCGGGGTCACCGCCGTGCCCCTGATGCTCGGCGCCGGGCCCGCGCACGCGATGGCTCCCGACCTCCTGCTCAAACCCGTGCTGGCCGAGCTGGGCGCCGCGTGCCCGGCCCCGGGCCTGTACCTGAACGACCGGCAGGCCGAGGAGCAGGGGGAGCGCACCCCGGCGCTGGCCGCCCACGCCGAGCGGTGGGGTCCCGTCCTGCGCGCCACCGCGGCGGCCGGTCGCACCACCCGCGCACCGGCCTGACCGCCCGGGGTCACCGGCCGGGGTCGGCCCGGGGCGGGTCGGCCCGCCGTCCGCGGCGCAGCACCGGGAGCGAGGCCACGGGGAGCTGGCGGACCGTCACGCCGCGCAGCGACCGGCGCTGCCGGGCCACCGCGCGCTCGGCGAGCAGCGCCGCCCGGCGTGCGGCCCGGGACGCGGGGACCTGGCGCAGGGGTTGGGCGGGGCCGGTCCCGGGCGCCGCCGGGTCGGGATCCGCAGGGTCAGCAGGGTCCGCAGGGTCAGCCACGGTCGGCGGTGCCGGCGACGGGGACGGGGACCGGGGGAGCGGCGTCCTCGATCCGGCCCGCGGGACCGGGGACGAGCCAGCGCGCCTCCAGGTGGATCGCGGCGAGGACCGCCGCGGTGACCAGGAGGACGCAACAGACGACGGTGATCAAGAGGGGGACTCCACGTCCTGTCGACGACCTCGCAGGGACACCGACCGGAGCACGGCCACGGAGGCGGCGCCTGCGCTTGCTGTGGCTCCACCGTGCCCCGACCCGGCACCACCCGCACCCGCGCGCGCCCGTTCTTCCCCGTTCGGCCGCTTCCCGTCGACGCACAGTCATCAGTGATGGCTGTGCGTCCCGATCGAGGGCCCTGGGTGGAGCCGCTGCGACCTCGCCGCCCCCTCCGGGGGTGCGGGGAGGTTCAGGCCCGGAACTGCTGCGCCAGCGGGCAGGACCGCTGCCGCCGCCCGGCCAGCCCCACGCCGTTCAGGTGCGTGACGACCGCGGCGTAGGCGCCGGTGAAGGTCGTCTCCGTGTACGGCAGCCCCAGGTCGGCGCAGTGCCGGCGGACCAGCGGCTGCACCAGCCGCAGGTTCGGGCGCGGCATGCTCGGGAACAGGTGGTGCTCGACCTGCCGGTTCAGCCCGCCCATGAAGAAGTCCACCGGCCACCCACCGCCGACGTTGCGCGAGGACGACACCTGCCGGCGCAGGAAGTCCTGCTTCACCCCGCGCGCCAGGACCGGCATGCCCGTGTGGTTGGGGACGAAGGCCCCGCCCAGCAGGACCCCGAACACCGCCAGCTCGACACCCGCGAAGGCCACCGCCTTGCCCGGCGACATCGCCAGCAGCAGCACCGCGGCGTACGCCGTCCAGCGGGCGGCCAGCAGCAGGACCTCCAGGCGGCGGCGCTTGAGCGCGCCGCGGCGCAGCACCGCCGAGGCGCTGTCGTAGTGCAGGTTGAAACCCTCCAGCAGCAGCAGCGGCAGGAGCCAGTACCCCTGGTGGGTCAGGAACCAGCGGTGGACCCGCCCCTTGCCCTCCAGCGCCCCGGGGTGGAAGGCCAGGAGCTTGGAGTCGATGTCGGTGTCACGACCGACCTGGTTGGGCGCGGCGTGGTGGACGTTGTGCTTGCCGTTCCACCAGCCGTGGCTGAGCCCGGCCAGCAGGCTCGCCAGGCAGCGCGAGGCGACGGCGTTCCAGCGGGGGGAGGAGAAGATCTGCTGGTGCGCGGCGTCGTGGCCCAGGAAGGCCACCTGGCTCAGCGTCAGCGCGACCAGGGGTGCGAGCAGCAACTGCCACCACGTGTCCCCGAGGACCTGGACGAGCGCGGCGAGCGCGGCGAGCGTCAGCACGGTCGCGGCGATGCGCCGCCAGTAGTAGCCGCGTCGCCGGCCCAGCAGCCCCGCCTCGCGCACGTGCTGCGCCAGCGCCGTGTAGGAGCTGGTGAACCGGCGGGCTGCCGGCGCCGGGGGTGCGTCCGGGGTCCGCTCGGGGGCCCGGGGGCCGACGTCCTGGGAGTCGTTCATCGTCGTCCACCGATCGTGTCCGGTGGGACCGGCCGCTGTGGTTGAACGACGGTCCCACCCCGAGGTCAACACCGCTGCGGGGTGACCGCAACCGGGACGGCCGCGCCCGCGGCGGGACCCGCCG